>QHOM01000296.1 GCA_003218785.1 Verrucomicrobiota bacterium | reverse complement strand
CTAGTCATGCTGCTGGGGCCGACTCCCAAAGCGACGAGGCTCACCGGGCCCAAGGTGCGCTTCAACGCATCCGGCGTCGAGGAAGCGTTTTCGGCCAAAATATCGGCGGCGATTTGACACGAAAGAGCGATCTACCGGTGAGCGAATCCATCCCTGATGAATGCTGCGGTCACGTTGGTATCTCTCGTCAACTTCAACGACAAACTGCTGCCATTTCGCGCCGAACGGCTGATCATCTGCGACGCGCGACACATTCGGACAAGGATTCGAGTTTCACACTCTGGTGCTGGCGTTGGCAGGTATCGTCGTATCATCTCAGATCCAGAGTTTTCCTCTGTGGTCCTCTGTGTACCCTGCGGTTTTGATTTTCACCACAGAGGGCACAGAGGATCACGGAGTAAGTCTGAAGCTCTGCTGGGTAGCGGCTGCTGGTCCGCAGATGCCTGGTTCTCCCAAAGAATTGGACAGATCCTCAAAAACGGAACAAGTACGATGCTTTGATAAAGAATTGTCGGCCGTCATTCACAAAACGGTCATTTCCCGGACCCCCACCGGGGGCCCCGGCCTGCTCAGGTTCGTGTTATATCCGACATAGATCGCAGTTCCTGGGTGAAGCACATAGGCGATCAGGAAATTGAACCGCCTTCCTGTCACAGCGGATGTGAGCTGGGGATTTGTCAACAGCGCGTTGTATTGCGCTATGAACCTCACGGACAGCTCACGATTCAGTTGCCAGTTCCATTTCGATCGCAAGATGTGGGAGTTGTACATTGCTCTCCCAGTGGCCTCGCTCAGATTGCGGTCGAACAAATACGAATTATCCACAGTCAGGCCGCGTGACATTCGGACGGAAACGCCGCCAGTGGCGACCGTGAAGGTCGCTAAGCCAGGAGCTTGCCCTGCCGGCGGAATGTAATTCAGGCGCGTTCCCCATTCGTAACGGCCGTTGAGCGTAAGCAGACGTAATCGACTGCTGCTTCCCGACAAAACATAAGAGCCCTCACTGAACCGGCGAGTCTGCGGCAGCGAGGAATAATCGATCGGCCGCAACACGTCGTGCCATTGCCATCTGTCAAACTGAATCGTGTTTTGATGTTTGATCTCCACTGCCAGGCTAGGGTTGAAGGTCGCGAAGGAATCACCTCCATTAAAGAACCAGCCCCCAGAAGCATCTATTTGGTCTGCTCATCGCTGGCAGCCTCCTCGTCAGCGCTGACCGGGCAAACATGCGGCTGGCATCAGCCCAAGTCAGCCAGGCTTGCAGCGATCCGCAGGCACAAGTCATGCGCGTCCTCACTCTGCAAGCCGAAGCGGGCATCCGACGCGATGTTGCCACACTGGATGAATTGCTGGACTCGAAGTATTTCCACACCAACCCCGATGGCAGCGTCATGACGCGCGCTGAGACGCTGCAGAGCTATAAGAATGCCCACGCAGTTCACGTTTAGCGCCAGCCGCTTTGAGGACGTGAAGACCATCATCGAAAATGACTTCGCTATTGTGAACATGCGACTGGCACTTAGAGGGAAGCGAGGCCAGGATCCGTCTCCTCCTCGTTTTACGACGGGTCTGTCGTGTCCCCTCACGCTCGTTCTCCTTTCCTTAAACCCAGGAGAACTCCTATTCTAAGTGGCACAACTTTTTGGGGGCTACGTCGTCAGGCTTCTATAATGGACCCACAAAATGTGGAAACTAAGTAATGGGTCGGTTTGACCTTTCCGGACCAACAAGTTCATAATGCGTGTCTTTCGGCGCGGGAATGAGGATGCTAAGGAGGGAAGCAAATGTGGAAGAAGGAGATTGACCGTGCACAGCGCGTGCCAGAAACCATGACGATGTACAGAGAAGCGGTGGACGAGTTCTCTAAAAACGCCACAGAGTTCCTCGAACACATTCCACTTTTGACCAAGGCTCGGGATGCGTTTCAGCGCGCTATGACCGTTAGTGCTGAACTGCGTAACATCTTGGATACTGGCGATGAGACCCTGCAAACCCTTATGGCTCAACTGGAGCAAGCCGTGAATTCTCAGCTGGGCACGCCCGCCTCTGACAAGAAGAAGCCTGAAGCGGTGAGGGTCGAATCGATCAACGCGAGACGCGAAAATACCGAGGCTGCGCGGGTACTTCCGTGATCTTCATCCCCGTAATCGACCACATTCGAGCCAAACTGTGCGTGCGCCAAGGGCTGGTTGGCGCCACCCATGCGTGAAAGATTTCGCCCGAGTTGCCCAGCTTTCCGCCGAGGAGGCCTTCCGGCTGCTCCTAGGAAGCACAAGCAGGATGAACAGAACGCGTGGGCGAGGTGCGAGACTGAGCTAACGAAGCGGGTCGGCGAGATAAGACAGCCCTGCTGGCCGAACGTGATCCCGAGATTAGGTACTATCAGGCTTCCATTCTGGCCTTCTGCGGCCAAGAAGAAGTGGCTCTGACTCTGCTGCGCAGTGCCATTCGACAGAACTACTGTGCCGTTTCCGCGCAATTCCCATGCTAAAGGCAGCCAAAGCGGAGCAGCTACATCGAGGTGATTGCCGAGAACGAAAAGAATGGCGGCAAATAACATTGCTTGTCGGCGACCCCCACTGTTTTGTTAACCCCTGTAAGCCTTTGAGATTACAGCTTTGTTTTTGGCCGGCAAACGCAAAGCATCTTAGTCGGGTAAAATAATTCGTTTGTGTTGTCGAGGTCGAGCAAGCTTGCTGACCAGCGCGCCAATTTCGCACCTTGCAGCCGTGGTCACTTTGGCCGCACCCCGCGGCATCGGGCAATACATCCGCCAGCACTTCTTTGATAGAACTTTTCAGGGCCTCTACCACGCCAACGCTTTCGACTTGGCGTTGCTGATCCCCTATTTCGTGGTGCTCGTGTTGCTGGCGTCTTACGGTGTGCACCGCTACACTCTCGTCTACCTCTACTACAAGAACAAAAAGAATCGCACCACTGATCCGCCAGCATATTTTCCTGATCTGCCGCGGGTTACGGTTCAGCTTCCAATTTTCAACGAGCAGTATGTGGTGGATCGCCTGCTGGACGCCGTGTGCCGGCTGAATTACCCACGAGAGAAAACGGATATTCAGGTGCTGGACGATTCCACCGACGAAACTATGGGTGTGGCGCGCACTCTTGTGGAACGCTACGCCGCGTTGGGGAATCCTATTTCTTACCACCACCGCATTAATCGTGAGGGCTTCAAAGCAGGGGCGCTGGCCGAAGGATTGAAAACAGCCAAAGGCGAGTTCATCGCTATTTTCGATGCCGACTTCGTGCCGCCAGAAGATTTTCTTCTGCGCACCATCCATCACTTCATCGATCCCAAAGTTGGAATGGTGCAGACGCGCTGGACCCACATTAACCGCCACTATTCGTTCCTCACGGAAGTGGAAGCCATCCTGCTCGATGGGCACTTCGTACTGGAACACTCCGGGCGGGCGCGCAGCGGCCTCTACTTCAATTTCAACGGCACGGCGGGCGTGTGGCGCCGTAGCGCCATCAACGAAGCCGGTGGCTGGCAGCACGATACTTTGACGGAAGACACCGACCTCTCCTATCGAGCCCAGCTCAAAGGTTGGAAATTTATTTATCTGCAGGATGTCGAGTGCCCAGCCGAGCTGCCCGTGGAAATGACAGCTTTCAAAACCCAGCAGGCACGCTGG
>QHOM01000202.1:16952-19205 GCA_003218785.1 Verrucomicrobiota bacterium | reverse complement strand
ACGCGCGTCGCGGCGACAATCAGTGGTTAATTGTTCGCGCCGATGAAAAGTTGACAGCGTTTCTCGAACTCAAATCGGCAATCCGGCTGTATCGGCGAAATCCGCGCAATCTGCGGTTTAATGATTTTTCGGTTTCCGCCAAAAAATAGTATTGACACCGTCGGGAGGGGGGCTGCAAGGTCGGCCCCGCGCCAAGTTGTTTAGGCGTCTCTCCAAGAGCTCCACCTGACCCGCTTTCCGCAGGGCAACCCGCGAGCGAATGGTTCGCTCGCACAACTGAAAGTATTTCCTATGAAAATCTATCTGAAAAAGTTCGTATCGGGTCAAGTAACGCTAATATTCACGCTCGCCTGGTTTGCGCTTTCGCCGCAAGCGGGAGCCGTTTGCCAAGAAGGCTGCTTAACGAATCAAAACACCGTCCTAGGTGACGATGCGCTCTTAAACAACACAGGCGAAGCCAACACAGCGACCGGCTTTCAGGCGCTTTTTAACAACACGACCGGCGCCTTCAACACGGCCAACGGCTGGCATGCGCTCTATAGCAACACAGATGGCTTCAACAACACAGCAATGGGTCTTAATGCGCTCCTTAGCAACACCACCGGCAACGACAACACGGCTACCGGCAACAGTGCGCTCTTATTCAACACAAACGGCATCTGGAACACGGCCACCGGTAGTTCTGCGCTCTCTGACAACACAACCGGCTCCGAGAACACGGCCAACGGTATTGCTGCGCTAGGATTCAACACAACCGGAAGCTTCAACACAGCTACCGGCGGTTTCGCGCTCGGTAGCAACACTACCGGCACTCAAAACACAGCCACAGGTGATAGTGCCCTCGGCAGGAACAACGGCAATAGCAACACCGCCACTGGCGCTAACGCGCTCCTTGGCAACGGTGCGGGCTTCAATAATACGGCCACCGGCGTCGATGCCCTCCGTAGCAGTACAACTGGAAACTATTGCACGGCCACCGGTCAAGGTTCGCTCTACAGCAACACAACCGGCGTCAACAACACAGCCCACGGTCAAAACGCCCTCCGGAAGAACACAACCGGCGCTTTCAACATCGCATTGGGCGATAATGCAGGCTTCAGCCTCACCACGGGCAGTAACAATATCGACATAGGCAATAAAGGTGTGGCCGCCGAGTCCAAAACCATTCGCATAGGCAAGGTGGGAACACAGACCAATACCTTCATCGCCGGGATTAGCGGAGTCACCGTGGCCGGAGGCGTAGGGGTAATCATCGATACCAACGGTCATCTCGGCACGGTCGTCTCCTCGGAGCGTTTCAAAGATTCAATCCAGCCCATGGACAAGGCGAGCGAAGCAATCCTGTCACTGAGACCGGTGACTTTCCGTTACAAGCCGGAGCTTGACCCCGAGGGCGTCCCGCAATTCGGCCTTGTGGCTGAGGAGGTGAAAAAGGTCGATCCCGATCTGGTGGCTCGTGACGAGCGAGGCAAGCCTTACACCGTCCGCTATGACGCTGTGAATGCGATGTTGCTGAATGAGTTCCTCAAGGAGCATCGCGAGGTGGGCGAACAAGGTGACCAGATGACCGATCTAAAGGCTATCGTGGCGGAGCAACAGAAGGAGATTCAGGCCCTGACCGCATCCCTGAAGGCTCAGGCCGCGCAAATCCAGAAAGTGAGCGATCAGCTTGAACTGAGCAGACCTGCGCCGCGAACGGTCGTGGATAATCATTAGACCATTCCCGATAAATTGTCGGACATCGTGCGTGTGAAGGGGAAATCATCGCTGACAATCTCAGCGAAGCCGTCGGAGTTGGGGCCGTATCTCAACCGTGGATTCTCGCGGGCGAACAATCTTCGTTGCTGACGCGCATCGCGACAATGGAAAGCGGTTCATCGTCAGCGCCGACGAAAAGCTGACGACGTTTCTTGAGCTTCAAAGAGTCACGCGCGAATCATTGCGCTTCCAAAATGCCGAGTGATTAGGCACAATCGCCGCGCCATGCTCAAAAGCGGATGGATACAGCTTTGGATTATGTCGGCTGCGCGACGCCACCGTTTGCTAGCGTTTCGGGAAATAATTGCGCTTGCGTTAGAATCCTCAAGGATCAGGATCGAGTCGATTGTCGCACGGATGAAATGGTTTTCGAAAAAAACTGGAGAAAAAAGATGAATGTAGAAACCAGGATTGGATATTGTTTGTTATTACTTGGGGGATGGTTCTTTTGTATAGCTCAAACGAAAGCACCTTCCACGGGTGCACGAGTTGCCA
>QHOM01000202.1:0-16931 GCA_003218785.1 Verrucomicrobiota bacterium | reverse complement strand
TACGCCTACCTGTACAGCCACCCCAGTAATAACCTGCGCCGTCGTGACACCGACTCCAGGCGGGGCCCTCTTCACACGTCCGCTACACTGTGGTGCTGCTGCGTCTTGGCCCACGCCCACTCCCACAATCACACCAATTCCGGAGGAGTTCCAACCACCTGACAGGAACGGTCTACCGCTGGCCTGGCGGCCATTTGAACCGAGAGGGAACCCTGCTCCTACTCCTCCATGGCCCACAATTTTGGTGATTCACGGGGGCGGCTTCTGGAGAGGCAGTCCGTTTCCGGATGCTGCAGATGAAACTCAAAATATAATAGATGTAGCGAACGATCTTGCCGATGCCGGCTACTACGTCTTAGTCGTCGCCTATCGACTGGCTCCGTCCGGCCTGATCCCCGGGCAAACCCGTCAAGATGACGCTCACGATCCCAATCACATCTCGGGATTCGCTCCTTACCAGGAGTATGACGTCGAGGCGCTGGTAAAAGCGGCGCGCCGCGATCCGCACGTGCGAGGACGCAAGGTAGGCATAATCGGAGGTTCCGCTGGCGCGACACATGCTATCTGGGCAGCACTCGATACGCGTGAAGACGACCCCGGCGTCTGGCCTGAGTGGAAGCCAGTCTATCGACCGGACGCTGCTGTGGCACTTTCGGGCGTTTACGATTTTTCGGATCGAACGCCTGAAGATTATTTGGTTTGGCCGGAGGGGGGCGATCCGGTTGAAACCTTGCGAAAGGATATCGAGAACTATGCTCTGACCAACCATCCAGTTGTACAACACAACCTTTCCCCTGTACACCTGCTCGAACTTAATACATTCGATGCCGATCATGTAAACCCGATGCAAATCTATAACACTCGGCACGATAACGTGCCTTATCATCAGATCATCGATCTGCAATGCGCGTTAGAGGCTGCCCAAGTGAGTCCAGAGCGATACACGATCACAACTCTCACCGACGAAGAGCATGGGATCTGCGAAAGCCACTCGTTCGGCTTTTGGGACGCTGTAAAAGGCAGGGTGATAAAATTCTTCAACCAGCACGTAAAGCAGTAAAGCCACCTCGCGGTTTTTGGTAGCTTTCCAATCCTCAAAGCTCAAAAGCCAAAAGCGCCTGGTGGCTAATGAGGCGCGCGGGCCGAAGGTCTAACCAAATCGCTGGAGCCTCTATCTTCTTTAAAGGCAGTTTGATTTGGTGCAAAAGAGCGGCAGGTGCGAGATCCTCGCTGGAGTTGCTTGCGGTCGGAAGATCGAGAGCGTTATTCCGTTCGATGACACAAATCGAAAGCTGTGACGCGTGTGCTCGTGCGTTTCGATCACGTTGGCCGCTTCATCGTAAACATGGATCGCAGCGTCCCAATTTGTCTTGCCAAGGTGGCCAGATTTTTTCAAAACTCTGCGCATATGAAAACGAAAACTCTCCCATTAAGAAATCTGATTAGCTGCGCGCCTTGCCGGCTCGCTTTGTTGCTCATTCCAGCCGCCCTTGCCTGCTTTGCGCTTTCGCCGGCAGCGCGTGCCGTTTGCCAAGAAGGCTGCTTAACGAACCAGAACACCGTCCTAGGTGACGACGCGCTCTTGAACAACACAGGCCCTAACAACACGGCAGTGGGTTTTGATGCGCTCTTTAGCAACACGACCGGGCACGAAAATACTGCCGTCGGCTCTAGAGCACTTTCTAACAACACGACAGGCCAATTAAATACCGCTGTCGGCGAAGGGACACTCACAAACGACAGCAGCGGTCTTTTCAACACGGCCATTGGTGGTGCGGCGCTCTTCTCCAACCAAACCGGCAGCGCAAACGTGGCCGTCGGGACTTTTGCCCTTTTTAATAATACCAGCTCCTTCAACACGGCCATCGGAGATTTCGCTCTCTCTCAAAATACAACCGGTTTCGATAATACGGCCACCGGTCGTGAGGGCGCTCGAAAGCAACACTACCGGTGGCAGTAATACCGCCGACGGTGTAGGCGCGCTGATACTTAACAGAACCGGCAGCAATAACACCGCCACCGGCGAGTTTGCGCTCTTTGAAAACGATGCTAGTCAGAATACGGCTGATGGACAAAATGCCCTCCGCCACAACACGACCGGCAACAACAACACCGCCATTGGTCAGGCTTCGCTCTCGCACAACACAACTGGTAGCAACAATACCGGGATCGGTCAGAACGCACTTCGCTTTAACAAGACTGGCTCATTCAACATCGGATTGGGGGTTAATGCGGGCTCGGAACTAACAACCGGCGACAATAATATTGATATTGCCAATAAAGGTGTTGCTGGGGAAGAAAACACGATTCGCATTGGCAAAGCCGAGACTCAGACCGCTACATTCATAGCTGGTATCTCTGGAGCGACTGTGCCGGATGGTGTTGGAGTCATTATCGACACCAGTGGTCACCTAGGTACCGTCGTCTCTTCGGCCCGCTTCAAGGATGGAATCAAGCCGATGGACAAGGCGAGCGAATCGGTTCTTGCTCTCAAACCGGTGACCTTCCGCTACAAACACGAGCTTGACCCCGAAGGCATCCCGCAGTTTGGCCTCGTGGCCGAGCAGGTGGAAAAGGTGAATCCCGACCTGGTAGTGCGTGATGCGAAGGGGAGAAGCTTACACTGTGCGTTACGAAGCCGTGAACGCGATGTTGCTTAACGAGTTCCTAAAGGAGCATCGCACCGTGCAGGAATTAAAGTCCACTGTCGCAAGCCAGGAAGCGACAATCGCACAATTGAAGGAGGACTTCCGAGCAACCGTTGCGCGCCTTAGTGAGCGTCTTGAAGAGCAGGCGTCGCAAATCCAGAAGGTGAGCGCACAGCTTGAAGTGAGCAAACCAATGCCGCAAGTGGTCCTCAACAATCAAAGGTAAGGGGAGTTGACTCGCTCGCTCCCGCTCACTCGCCCGTTCGGGCCTCCCGTCTATGTCGCTTGGCTCCCGCCAGCTCCATTCACCGAACCGCCCAAGCGATTGAGGTCAATCGCCCCTACCACCATTGCGGCGCAATCAAAATCCTCAGCCATTTAGTTCGTCAAGAATTCTCGTGACCGCTTCGCGTGGTCGTGGATGCGTGGTGATCGGTCGACCAATGCCGATATAATCCGCGCCCGCTTCGAGAGCCTGGCGCGGCGTCATGAATCGTTTTTGGTCGCCCGGCTCCGCCCAGCTCGGGCGAATTCCCTGAACCACTATTTTGATTTTATCGCCGAATTCCGCCCGCAATCTTTTGATTTCATGCGGGCTGGCTACAATTCCATCGATTTCTGCTTCGACACCTAATTTGGCCAAGCGCAAGACCTGATCGGCAACTCTATCGGCGACTCCAATTTCGCGCAGCGTTTGTTCATTCGCGCTTGTTAAAACAGTCACACCCAAGATCGTTATGTTATTTGTGCGAGCCGCAGTGGCGGCGCGGATCATCTCGCTCCCACCGCTCAAATGAATGGTGAGCATATGCACACCAAGATTACTCGCGGATTCGACTGCTCTTGCGACCGTGTTCGGAATATCGTGCAGCTTGAGATCAAGCCAGACTTTGGCGCCCGTGGACAAAACCGCGCGCACAATTTTAGGACCTTCTGCCGTGTAAAGTTGCAGGCCGATTTTCAAAAATGAAATTTGTTCCCGCAGTTGATTGACAAGAGCGAGCGCTTCTTTTTTCGTCGGGACGTCGAGAGCGACGATAATTTTGTCAGCATTTTTTGTCATTATCGTGGCACAGGCTTCCAGCCTGTGGGGCAGGCGGGCGTCTCGCCCGCCGTCTTTGATTCGACAGGCAAGATGCCCGTCGACCCCACAGCCAAGATGGCTGTGCCCCTTTTAACAAACGATTTCATCCTGTTCTCTTTCGGTTTTGCCGGACAAATTGCAAGCTATGCAAGTTTTCGCTCCCGCGAAGATCAATCTGTCGCTGAAAATCTTGGGCCGCCGCGGTGATGACTTTCATGAAATCGAGACGCTTATCGTTCCAATCTCGCTTTGCGACGAAATGAAGATCGAGAAGAACGAAGGTGGAATCGAATTTCGGTGCGACGATCCATCCGTCCCGATGAGCGACGACAATCTCGTCATTCGGGCTGCGAAAAGTTTTTTTGTCGCAACGAAGTTGGAACCGGCAGTTTCAATCGAGCTCAAAAAGAAAATCCCGCACGGCGCGGGTCTGGGCGGAGGGAGCAGTGACGCGGCAACGACCCTGCTCACGCTTAA
Organism: Verrucomicrobiota bacterium; assembly: GCA_003218785.1. Classification (GTDB taxonomy): domain Bacteria; phylum Verrucomicrobiota; class Verrucomicrobiia; order Chthoniobacterales; family UBA10450; genus Udaeobacter. Next base: position 12,722 of record QHOM01000202.1, on the reverse strand, counting down.
TCAACTTTTCGAAGCGAACTTGACGCGCGATGAATTGTCTAAGCTTGCAGCGACGACGGGATCGGACACTCCATTTTTCATCTTCGAATCCACCGCGATCTGCCGCGGACGAGGAGAGCTGGTTACGCCAATCCAATCGCGAGAAAAGCTGTTGATCTTGCTATTGAAGCCTGCTTTTGCCGTCTCAACAGCATGGGCGTACTCGCACTGGCAGAGCGCACGTGAGATTCCGGGAGTTAATTACGGAGTGCAGGAATTCTCGGATCAGAGGTTCGTTAATGATCTCGAGAGTCCGGTCTTCGAAAAATTTGTTTTTCTTGCGCAACTGAAAACGTGGCTGCTCAAGCAATCGGAAGTGGGCGCGGCGCTAATGTCCGGTTCCGGGTCAACGGTTTTTGCGGTCTTGCGTCCAAATGCAGATATCGATCTTCTCGCGAAGCGTGCGAAATCCGAGCTGGATCCGGAATCGTGGACCTGCGCTTGCGAGACGATGTGATGTTCAGGTAGGGGCGGTTCACCGAACCGCCTAGGCGATTGGGGTCAATCGCCTCTACCTATTCGCCGGCGCCTCTGCGCAGACTCGCCCGTGCGTACTCGCGATTTAGTTTTGCGATAAAACTGGCGCTGATCTCCGCGGGACAGACCGCTTCGCATTCGTATGTGTTCGTGCAATTCCCGAAACCTTCCGCATCCATTACCTGCACCATTTTCAGAACGCGCGCGACCCGTTCTGGATTTCCCTGGGGCAACAGCGACAGATGCGAGACTTTCGCGGCGGTGAAGAGCATGGCGGACCCGTTTGGACAAGCCGCTGCGCACGCGCCACAGCCGATACAGGCCGCCGCTTCCATTGCAAGATCGGCGTCGTGCTTGGGAATCGGGATCGAGTTCGCTTCAGGTGCGGAGCCTGCGCGGGCCGAGATGAATCCGCCGGCCTGCACAATGCGGTCCAGCGCGCGTCGATCGATTACCAGATCCTTAATGATTGGAAACGATCTTACACGGAATGGTTCGACGATAATTGTCGCGCCGTCACGAAATTTTCTCATGTAAAGTTCGCAGACCGCGCCGGGATGGTCTGGTCCGTGCGCTTCCCCGTTGATCGTGAGCGAGCAGACGCCACAGATGCCTTCGCGACAATCGGAATCGAATGCGATTGGCTCCTCGCCTCTTCCGAGCAAATTGTCGTTTAGAATGTCAAGCATTTCGAGAAAGGACGTATTCGGCGAAATGTCGCGCGCTTCGTAATCCACAAGTTTGCCGCGGGCTTTCGCGTTCGGCTGCCGCCAGACTCTCAAGCGGAAGTTCATTGTTGAGAGTTGAGAGTTGAGAGTAGGGATTTTCGCAACCCGCTCAGCATTCGGCTTAACTCTTCGGCATCGGTGTAGATCTCCCGAAACTGATCCTCACGCAAAAAGCTTTGACGCTGCGCAATAAAGGCTTGCGACACTGCTTCGAAGACGGAACCGGTCGCGATCTCCACGAATCGAGTGAAATCGCTCTTGGAGGAGCGAGACGAGCCTTCGGCGACATTTGAGGAAATTGAAACCGCTGCTCTGCGGAACTGGTTTGTTAGGCCAAACCGCTCTTCCGTCGGGAATCTTCGGGTTTCGTTATAAGTGAGATCAGCGAAGTCGATCGCCTTCTGGCAAACATCAAGTTTTTCGAAATTAAACATAAGGCTGTCTCTCAACTCTCAGCAAACGACTCTCAACTCATTTGTAGCTTCTTTGCGTTAAATGGACGGTTTCGAAATGAAGCGGTTCGCGATGCAATTTCGGGGATGCGAGCTGCCCATCCCCTTGAAATTCCCACGCGAACACAGCGGCGTGTTTTTCGTCGTCGCGCAGCGCTTCCCCCTCCGGGGTTTGATGTTCTTCGCGAAAATGTGCCCCGCAAGATTCGTTCCGCGCGAGCGCGTCGGTGCACATCAGCTCGGCAAACTCGAGAAAATCAGCCACCCGTCCGGCGCGCTCGAGCGATTGATTAAAATCTTCGTCGTTCCCCGGCACGCGCACTTCGCGCCAAAATGTTTCTCGCAATTCAGGGATTTTCACGAGCGCTTCGCGCAACCCTTTGGCGTGACGGGACATTCCGCATTTGTCCCAAAGAAGAAGGCCAAGTTCGCGATGGATGGAATCGAGCGAACGTTTGCCATCGATATCGAGCATTTTCTTGACCCGCGCACGCACTTCGGCCTCTGCTTTGTGAAATTCTGGAGAATCGTCTGGTGGCCGTTTGCCCATCTGACCGGCGAGATAATTCGGTAAAGTGTAAGGCAGAATGAAATAGCCATCGCCCAGACCTTGCATAAGCGCGCTGGCGCCGAGCCGGTTCGCGCCGTGATCGGAGAAATTTGCTTCGCCAATCACGAATAGACCGGGCACGTTGCTCATCAAATTGTAATCCACCCACAACCCGCCCATTGTGTAATGCACCGCGGGGTAAATGCGCATCGGCCTTTTGTAGGCATCTTCGCCGGTTATTTTTTCGTAAACCTCGAACAGATTGCCGTAGCGCTCGCGAATTACGTTTTTCCCGAGCCGTTTGATCGCATCCGCAAAATCGAGATAGACGCCACGTCCGCCGGGACCGACGCCGCGGCCTTCGTCGCAAACTTCCTTCGCTGCGCGTGATGAAATATCGCGTGGAGCAAGGTTGCCGTAGCTCGGATATTTTCGCTCGAGATAGTAATCGCGATCGGTTTCAGGAATTTCGCCGGGTGCTTTTTCGCGATCCTCCTTTCGTTTCGGCACCCAGACGCGTCCGTCATTGCGCAACGACTCGGACATGAGCGTCAACTTCGATTGATGTTCGCCGCTGACAGGAATGCACGTCGGATGAATCTGCGTGAAGGAGGGATTCGCGAAGAGCGCGCCCCTTTTGTAAGCGCGATAAGTGGCTGTGACATTGCAGCCGCGTGCGTTGTTCCTGAGCGCAAGCTGCGCGTGATGATCCCCTTGGAGTGTCCGTCGACAATCACCAGGTCGAGCATCTCTGTGTAAGGAAACATCTGCACAGTGCCCGCGGCGATTTGGCGGCAAAGCGCCTGATAACAACCAAGCAGGAGCTGCTGACCGGTCTGTCCGCGCGCATAAAAGGTTCGCGACACTTGCGCGCCGCCGAACGAGCGATTCGCAAGTAGCCCACCGTATTCGCGTGCGAACGGCACACCTTGTTCGACGCACTGATCGATGATCTGATTACTGACTTCAGCCAGCCGATAAACATTCGCTTCGCGAGAGCGAAAATCGCCCCCCTTAATCGTGTCGTGGAACAACCGGTAAACGCTGTCGCCGTCGTTCTGGTAATTTTTCGCTGCATTGATCCCGCCTTGCGCAGCAATCGAATGCGCGCGCCGTGGCGAATCTTGAAAGCAAAAGCATTTTACCCGATAACCCAGTTCGCCCAGGGTCGCCGCGGCCGAGCCACCCGCGAGACCGCTCCCTACAACAATGATCTCGAACTTTCGCCGATTATTTGGACTGACCAATCGCGAGTGATCACGATGGCTCCGCCATTTTTCGTCGAGCGGTCCGTGGGGAATTTTTGGATCGAGTGTCCCGATCATATTTGCCGATATTCGATATTCCGGGCTTTGAATCTCAATTACCGATGTCAGCAAATTCGAAATTCGAATATCGAAATCCGAAACAAACATCAGAAGATTCTGAAATTCTCCAAACTACTGTCTCGCATTTGCGGAGAATGGCGCCGAAGATATTCATTAGCTCCTTTGCCTCGGCTGAGAGTTGCTGGCGTTCCTGTTCGAGTTTGCTATCGACATCAAGCAAGCGCAGCCAATAGCAGGTTTCTTTCGCTTCTCTGCGGCAAATCTTGATCTTCATCACAAAATCCTTCTTACCGATCGCTTCGTTTGCTTCGATATAATTTGCGCCGATGGAACCTGAGACACGAATGAACTGCTTTGCATCTTCAACATTGCCGATAGTCCGAGGCAATCTTTTGACAAACTCGCGACTCTTCTCAGCAAACACAGCCGTGCGCTCTTCTAAGTCATACGGCTTTGCGTTTTCCGGATTAGCACTCAACGTTTTCGATATTCGAATTTGTTTCGGATTTCGGATTTTCTGCCGCTTATAACTGTTGTGCCGGTTTGACCAGTCCAAGCAAGACGGCGGCGGGGATGGACGTGTAGCCGGCAAAAAGCAGCCAGGCGAAGATTCGACCACCGACTGCAAGGCGCGGCGTGAGCTTTTTGTCATTCAGTCCGAGCGATTGAAAAAAGCTGGATGATCCGTGGCTCAAGTGGAGTGCGAGCAAAAACAGGCCGAGCACGTAGAAACCCGACACGAGATAACTTTGGAAACCGTAAACCATCATGGAGTAAACATCGTAATGGCCGAGCGAATCAGGCCTGAGCAGCGCGAAGCGTGCGTCGGTGATTCGCACGGTAAAATGTGCGAGGTGATAAACGATAAATGCCAGCACAATCAGCCCGCTCATCACCATGTGACGAGAGGCGAACGTTGCTTTCGCGTATTGTTTGTCGATGTACGGCTCGGGTCGGGCGCGACGATTTTCGATCGCCAGGTGGATCGTTACATAAATGTGAATGATGACGGTCAGGAGCAAGAAAATGCGGATCAGCCACAGTAGCGGGCCGAGATCCCGCAGGTGTTGCGAGTAACCATTAAGCCAATCTGGTCCTAGGAAAATTTGCAAGTTACCGAGCAGATGTCCGATGACAAAGAGGATCAGAATGATTCCGGTGATCGCGACGATCATCTTCTTCCCAACCGATGAGCGATAAAAGGCCGCTAAAATGTTCACGCTGGATTTGTGTGCCCTGGCGAACGGTGCGTGGATTTGAGATTATGGACGCCGCTGGGAGCGTCAAGAACGCTCTGGATTGTCGCGCTCGGTTTTTGTTTGTCGTCTCGACAGAGTCGAGCCCCACCGGCTACACACCTTCAACGACGATCATATTTGTCTTTGCGGTGCGATGGCGCATTTTGCGCAGTTCGCGGTACTCCTCGCAATTCAACCACTCCTTTGCGCGCTGCATGGATTCAAACTCAAGCACAACGATGCGCTTCGGTTCCCAATCGCCTTCAAGCACTTCAGTAGCACCGCCGCGGACGATGTATTTGCCGCCGTACTTCTCGACGGTCGCGCCTGCGAGTTTCTTGTATTCCTCGTAACCGGCGGGATCCAGAATGTCGATTTCAACGATCACGTATGCAGACATCTTAGGAAGTGAGAAGGAAGAAAGAAAAATTGAAAAGTAACAGGTCAGCGTCCGTTTCTACTAGGACGGTCTTTTGCGGCTAACTCGGGAATTCTTTTCCGGCGCCGGAGCCGCAGCCAGTTGTTCCAAGTTTTACGGAGGCTATCGCGTGGCGTCTGGTATTTTTGGTTTAGTTCGTTGCTCTTGAGGATCTGCGCAAGAATGCCTTTCACGGAAAAATCGTCAGTGTTCACAATTGTGTAAGCAGTCCCGACGGCAGCGGCGTGATGTGCATCGCTGGCGGCGGTCATGGGCAAGCCGCGAATTTGCGCATACTTGAAGGCATAGCGATTGTAACGGCGCAACGTGGTCGCCGCATTGAACACTTCTATGGCATCAACCGGCAGCGTCTCCAGTATGGAAAAACGGATTCCCGCGCGAAACAGGTCGTAGGGATGCGGCGGAATCGCCAGCCCGCCGCGCTCGCGAATGATGTCGCAGACCGCGCGCGCCGGTTTTCCTTTCAAATACGGAAGCTCCGCGCCGATGCAAAGAAGGTGACCGTCGGCGGTCGTTACCTCGACTCCGGGGAGAACGAGGAAATCATCGACGGGCAAACCGTCCAGCCGCATCAGGCCTTTCTGAAGGAGGTAATTGATGGCGTCACACGTGTTGTGATCGGTGATCGCGATCCCGTGCAACCCTTTGGCGCGCGCGGCGGCGATCAAGTCTTCCGGACTGGAAACACCGTCCCCGGAAAAAAAGGAATGCGTGTGCAGGTCGATATTGAACGGCATTGTCAGGAGGTTAATTTGGAGGACGCAAAATGGAAAGCGTTGGTTTCAAGGAATGGAGCATAGTTTGCGAGGCGCTGGGATGCGGCAGGCAGAGTATCATTCTGCGCAAAGGCGGAATCGCTGAAGGCCGGGGCGGATTCAGTTTTCGGCAGCACGAATTTTTTCTATTCCCGACGTTCTTCCACGAGCAACCAGCGAAAGTCCGCGAGGCCGGTCGGCGCGGCAGCACGGACTCGTCCCGTTGCGAGACCGACATTGAGTTTCCAGCGGGATCGGACGACAAAATCGACATCGGCTTTTTCGCCAAGCTCGAGCTTGTAAAAACGATCACTTCTTGGGAAACGGCGCAGGCGCTGGAGCCGCTGCATATTTTGAAACGGGAAGTAGTTCGAGAGCGCTTCGAATATGATAAGGTGCCGGGGCTAAAGGTCGGTTTTGTTCGCGTTTTTCGGGTCGTACCGCCCTGGACGTTTCCAAATCAAAAATCGTACGGCGGGTGTCGATCCTGGGTGAAATTGCCGGAACCGGCAGGGGAACTGCGTTTCGAGCTGGTTTTGGATAACGCCGAACACGCGCGGCGCCGGAATGAATTTAATGAGATTATTCAGCGCGCAGAAGCATTCGCAGCACGCGGTTAAACCAGCTCTTCGACGAGAAGACCCTGCTCGGCCGTGCTTTCTTCCTGAATGCGATTGAACTGGTGGTCGTACAGCCGGCGATAGTAACCGGATTTCTCCAGCAGCTCGGAGTGTGTGCCGATCTCCTTGATGCGGCCGCAATCCATCACCACGATTTGGTCGGCCGATAAAACTGTGGAGAGCCGGTGGGCAATTGCGATTACCGTGCGTCCGGCAGTGAGTTTTTCGAGCGCCTTTTGAATTTGCTTTTCCGATTCGGAATCGAGCGATGATGTCGCCTCGTCGAGCAGAAGGATCGGCGCACTTTTCAGGACAGCGCGCGCAATCGCGAGGCGCTGCTGCTGGCCACCGGAGAGAAGACAGCCTTTGTCGCCAATCACCGTTTCGTAGCCCTGCGGTTGCGCCATGATGAAATCGTGCGCATACGCGGCTCTCGCCGCTTCATAAATTTCTTCCGTCGTGGCTTCGAGACGGCCGAACTGGATATTCTTGAAGATCGTGTCGTGAAACAAAAACGTCTCCTGAGTGACAAGACCGATCTGTTCGCGCAATGATTTCTGCGTGATCGAGCGCAGGTCGTGGCCATCAATCTTAACGGCTCCAGATGTAGGATCGTACAGGCGCAAGATCAGCGAGAGAATCGTGCTTTTGCCGGCGCCGCTGGCGCCGACTAGCGCGTAGGTTTTCCCCGGTTCGATCCGCAAGGTCAGATTGCTGACGGCATTCGTGACTGTGTTCGCATAGCGGAACGTTACGTTTTCAAGATCGATCCGGCCCGACGACGAAGTCAGCGCGACGGCGTTTGGCGCATCGCTCACAGCCGGCTTGGAATCAAGGATCGAAAAGATCCCAGTTGTCGCTGCAATTGATCGCTGCATCACGATGTGGATCTTGCCAAGCGTTTTGACCGGATCGTAGAGAATGAAAATTCCTGAGATCAGTCCAAAAAATCGGCCGGCGCTTAGATTAGCGGCATAAACGTAAACCAGTGCCATACCCACGCCGATGGCAGCGATTGTCTCGACCAGTGGGCCGACCGCTTCCATCGACTTGATCAGGCGCATCATGTTTGAGAACTGCAATTGGTTGCTCCGCTTGAATGCCTTCTCCTGATGTGTCTCACGGGCGAACGACTTGACTACGCGAATGCCTGCGAAGGTTTCCTGCATGGTAACGACCATTTCGCCCATGCCTGCCTGCTCGCTTTGCACGGCTTTACGTGCGCGGCGGCTATAAATGCGAATCGGTAGCAAGCAGGTCGGGAAAAGAATCAGCGCTACCACGGTAAATTTCCAATCCATGAGGAGGAGAACACTGATTGCGCCGACAATGGTGATCGGTTGCTTGAAAACATCGCTACTGACGCTGGTCAAAGCCATCTGCATGATGCGGGTATCGTTCGTGATGCGGGACATCAAAAAGCCGGAACGCGCCTTGTTAAAAAAATCCATCGAATGCCGAACCATTTTGCTAAAAAGCTGAGTGCGAATATCGGTGACGACCTTGTTGCTCACCCATTGCATGCAATAGGTATTTCCGTAGGAACAAAGGCTGCGCACAGTCATGATCGCTGGAATGGCGAGGCAGATCAGAACGATCGAATTGATTTTGGGGCCAGTGTCCAAAACTTCCAGATTTGAGCGCAAGGCCATCGGGTTGGGAGCGATCCCGTGAAAGATGGTGCTTGTCACGCGAGCAATCGCCAGCGGGAAAAGCGAACTGACCCCGCCGTAGGCCAGACCCAATGAGAGGCCCAGGATAAAACGCGCCTTGTACGGTTTGACGTAGCCATACAGGCGGCGGTACGGACCCGAGGCCGCCTGAAGGGTTTGCCAAAATGATAGCCTTTTCTTTGTAGTTTTGCGCTTGCTCATGAACCTTGTGCCGCAGCATGAGCCGACAGCAGCGAATCCATAGCATCGATAACAGCATCCGTCGAGATTTGGCTCATTGGGAGACGTGCCCGAACCGCTGAAAACTCGGTCAATGGAGCCTTGGATTCTCCTTGTAAGATCAGTGCAGGGCTCCCGCGAGGTCGCCAGTGAAATGGATTCGTGGGGCCGAAAAGAATCACTTGCGGTGTTTGCGTTGCTGCCGCGAGATGCATCGGAGCGGAGTCGACCGTGACGAGAAGTCGCGCCTGCCCGATCAGTGCTGCCAGGGCGAGCAAATCTGTTTTTCCAGAAACATCGACAGCCGGTTGCCGTAATCTGTTTTTGATTTCACCAAGATGTTCCTGTTCGAGTTTTGAACCTCCTCCAGTAAGCACAGCGCTAATGCGCGAATTGGATTGAGCATGATCGATTGCATCAGCCCAACGTTGCGGTTCCCAAAATTTCTCTACGCGCGCAGACCCTGGATGAAAAATGACATAGGCTTCATTGATCTTCGAATCGCGCCGAAGCGCATTTGCTTTTTCGCATGCTGTCCGTGGCAATTCCAGATGTAGCGCGTGGGAAGCCCCGCGGATGCCTAGTGGCGCAAGTAAAGCGAGATGGTATTCGACGGTGTGCATGTCCCGCATGCGGACGGCTACAAAATTGTTGTAAACATGGGCTCGTCTTTTTGACTGATCGCGTACCCGATAGGACACGATGCGTTGCCGCGCGCCGGATAAAAACGCAAGAAACGCGGAGCGATCGTTCCGTGTGAAATCGATGCAGCAATCAAATTTCTCACGGGCGATGGCAAGAAACAGGGCAAGGTCGTGCAAATTACGCCGCGCTAGCAAGACTCGGTCCACATTCGAGATGGCCGGTAGCAAGGCGGCGCATTCATTGGAAACGACGAGCGTCACGTGCGCGTCAGGAAAATTTTCGCGCAAAGTCGCAATGGCTGGGATTGTCAGGATCAGATCGCCGATCCGTTTGAGTTGAAGGAGCAGAATATTCACGAATAAGATTGCGCTGCTAGACTAGCACAAGCGTTCTGCCTGCGACTGTAGTTGCGAGGTAGACCAAAGGTTTACGTCGCTTTCTGGATCGCAATTTCGTAAGCGTCCAGCAATCGCGTTCGAAAATGATCCCAAGTGAAATTTTCAACTACGCGGCGCCTTGCTGCGCTGCCCATCCGCTCGACGATTTCAGGATGTCGATATAGATGCTCGAGCGCTGCGGCGATCGCCTCAACATCTCCCGGTTGCACGATAATTCCATCCATGCCATCGCGCACAACATCGCCCGCCTCGCGCGTGGTGATTTGCGGCAACCCGCAGGCGGCTGCTTCATATATGACTTTGGCGCTACCCTCCCATTGCGACGGAAAAACATGAACCGTGCTTTGGCTGAGATAATTTTCCGGATCGTGCACAAATCCCACAACGCGAATGTCATCGCGCCAGAATTGCTTGAGATACGGCTTCGCTTCATCGTGGACGTAACCGACGAGCCACAACTGGGCGTCTGGCAGATTCAGGCGATGCCATGCTTCGAGCACATGGTGAATGCCCTTGCGTTTAATTAAAGCGCCGGCAAAAACCGCCCGGAATTTTGCTGGGCGCTGGCCCGGCTTGAAGCGCCCCCCATCCACTCCGCGCGGGAGGTAAAATAGTTTTTCCTTCGGGAATCCGCGTGCTCGAAACGTGTCAGCTGCTATCTCCGATAAAACGAGCAGCAGATCGGCTAGTTTGTATTCTTCGACGAAACGCTTTCGATTGAGCAGCAATCCCTGTTTCCACTTTTGGAACCCCGAAGCACTGCTTGTCGATTTAGCAATTTCCGGCCGACCAACTTTCGCTTTCCCGCCATCGCGATGCCAGGTTGGAATCTCGAGGATTGAAGGGATGCGGCGTTGTTTGGCAACTTGAAGCGAGCGCAAACAGTCACCCGACCAACTGTGAAATAAATCGTAACGTCCGGTCGCCAGGTGCCGGGATGCGATCCAATCGAGATATTTCTTTTTCGCGCCGTAATAGTAAGGCCGGTCGAAAAACGAGATGAGACGCACCGGATGCCAGCGTAGAGAATGGATCAGCGACGCGGGAATTTCCTTCTGCCGGTTGTCGTAAGCGATTGCTTTTGCCAGAAATCCCCCCCGATACGACGCGCGCAGGGTTTCAAATGCGTCGGTGTCGAGACCCGACCCACCGATGCGCGCGAAGATCGAGTAGAGCAAATGTTTGGGCAACGTGCGCGTTGGGGGTGAGGCAGACCGTACTGGTGGAGGAGCGTTTAAAGTTTCACCAGGCATCCGGTTACAACTATTCTGGCGAACGTGGAGCAAGTAAAGTGTCGTTCTGTGTCGTGTCCAGCGGAGCCTCCCGCTCCTGCGGGATCATCGTTTAGTTTGCGACACAGCGGTTCTTCTAAACAGAAAGGGATTTTCCGCTGCGCTTCGCTCTGATCGAAATAACAAGATGCATTTAAAAGGTCCGCTCGATATGACAAAAAAACTCAGCATCGCTTTTGTTCGGCGCGGCTATTCGCAGACCGGCGGCGCGGAATCGTACTTAAGACGGCTCGCGCGCGGAATAGTGGAAGCCGGACACGATGTACAACTCATTACGACGAACAAATGGCCGCAGACCGAGTGGCCATTCGGTGCAATCCGCCGCATGCAGTCCGCATCGGCAATCGGGTTTGCCAACGAGTTAGAGCAAATGCGACCGCAGATTCGCTGCGATCTCTTGGTGAGCCTCGAGCGCCTCTGGGGTTGTGACGTTTACCGTGCCGGCGACGGTGTCCATCGTGCCTGGTTGGCTCGCAAAAGAACATTTGAAATGCCGCTGGAGCGATTTGTTCGAGGGCTGAATCGTAAGCATCGCGACATTTTGCAACTCGAAAAAGCTCTCTTCGTAAATCGCGGCGCGGGCAGAGTTATCGTCAATTCGCAAATGATCAAAAGCGAGATTGTCGATCTGTATGGCTATCCCGCGGAGAAGATCGATATCGTCCGCAATGGCGTTCCGCTCGAGCAATTTCGTTTCGACCCTAAGCTGCGGGAAAAATCCCGTGACGAGTTGAAGGTTAAGGCGGGCGAAATTGCGTTGTTTTTCGCGGGCTCGGGTTGGGAACGCAAGGGTTTGCGGTTCGCGATCGCGGCGATGGCGCTCTGCCACAATCGACAAATGCGTTTGCTTGTCGCCGGTCGGGGAAGCGAGCGGTCTTACAAATCAAAGCGCGTCCAGTTTCTTGGCGAACTTGCGGATATTGTGCGCATTTACTCGACGGCGGACATTTTCATTCTGCCAACGATTTATGATCCATTTTCTAACGCCTGCCTGGAAGCTCTCGCTTGCGGACTTCCGGTGATCACAACTGGTGACAATGGTTTCAGCGAGATAATTGAGGATGGCGTACACGGATCGATCGTCGATCACGCAGGAGATCTAGTTGGTTTGCGTGACGCTATTCGCTTCTGGTCTGATCCTTCGCGCAGCGCCACTGCAAGATCGGCAAACATCCAGCTTGCGGCGCAGTTCGACATTTCCAAAAGCGTCGACCAAACGCTCAAGATTTTACTTCAAGTTGCGGCCGCGCGTACATCGTAGGCCGCTTACGTTGCAGAGCGATAAACAGGGTTCATATGGTCAGAGATCAGAGTCAGAGGTCAGGCGTTAGTAGCCTGTGTGCTCGCGACTACTTTCGGAGCGCGGAATGCCCCTTTGTCCTCGGCTCAAATCACCTGCGGAAAGATGGTCCCTGGTTGTCCCTCCTGCCCAACAAACACGACGAGCACTTTGGCCGGGATCGTACCTCGGTTGAAGGCATTGTGCCACGTCTGCACAGCCCCAACAAACGCCTGTCCCGCCCGGTACGTCAGCTGTCTGTGGTCGTCAAGCTCTGAGGTTACTTCTCCTTCCAATACATAGTTCGCGCTGGGGACCGGATGCATATGGCGACCTGTTTGTCCTCCCGGGGCAATCTCTAGGAGAAGCGTGGTAATTTGAGCGTCAGCACTCGGTTAGCGAATATCCTGACCAACCTCTGTCTTTGTCGTCTGGATCAGCGGAGTCGCTTTTGAAGCCGACCTGGCTCAAGCCTACACGACTAACGAGTAAAGCTACTAAGCCGGTCCTTATCGAAACTAAACACTTGCGTGACATGCCGTGTGTCTCCTTTGTCTTTGTGAAAGACATTGATTCGAATCGCCGGCGGG
>QHOM01000201.1 GCA_003218785.1 Verrucomicrobiota bacterium | reverse complement strand
TATTGTGAGGGGAAAGCGAGTCTAGTGACGGACGACGTCGAACGGCTCACTCGACACAAGCCGATCGCGTTCGATCAGTTTGCGCGCGACTACGCTTTTGCTTTCCAGGATGAGGCCAAGGTCGCCAGTTAACCGGGCAAGGCTTTTTTATCAGCCAAGCCTACAGTAAAGCCCGATCCGGTTTGCCTTCAAAACGCGCCTTAACACGAACAGGAATGACGCTCCGAGAATCCGCAGCCGCCGCAGTAAAGCGCACTTGCGTGCTGGAGCGCGTACACACGGCAGAGGAGGCGATTTTCAACCGTCTGCAAGAGTTGGCACAAAGCTCCGACAGCCCAGACCATAAAGCTGAGCGGCAGGCCATTGAGGATGCTCTGGCGAGCCTCCGCGTTCTCCAGAGGGAGAAGCTAAGTTTCCCTGACTGGAAAAAAGAATAGCTTCAAGCGGCAGCGGGATAGAGGAGACGGCGGGCTTTGTGAATCAGCGCAGACGCGTGCACAGATTTTGACACCAGTTCCGAGATTCCTATTAAGCGGGCTTGCTGTTCCGCATACTCGTCCCCAAACGCGCTGTACATAATCAGAGGCACTGCGGGCATCAGACGTTTCAGAACACGGGCTGCGTCAAGGCCATTTGAAGTGCCCCCGTTTGCTGTACCAATCCGGATCATCGCAGCACAGGCGTTATAGCAGCCCCTTTCGTAGCGTTGGTTGGCTTCCCACAAAACTTTTTGCATAACTCCAAAGCGGCTTTCGATCGTGTTTTCATGGATTTGGCGAAGATGTTGGGTTAAACTCCACCGGTCAAGTACGGGGGACCTTCCCCGTGGTGGAGTCAAGAGTGTGCGATCGAGGCATTGCGGCGCTGCTGGATGCTCTTCGGTCCTCAAATTCGCGCGATGCCTGGGTAGGATTCCTGGAATCTTACAGTCCCGTCCTGTATCAAACCGCACGCGCATGTACACCCGACGAAGACGCAGCGGCGGATTGTTACCTCCATATTTGCGAGCAGCTGGCCCACAATCGCTTTCGACGGCTTCTGAAGTTCAAGCTTGCAGGAAGAGCGAGCTTCATCACTTGGCTGCGAGTCGTCGCGCGAAATCTCTGCTTTGACTGGCACCGCAGCCGGTCGGGGCGCCACCGACCCTTCAAGTCCCTTCAGCATCTCTCGCAACTGGAGCTAGAGGTTTATAACTGCCGGTTCAATCGTGGGCTCTCACAAGAAGAGACGCTCCAACAACTGGAATCGACGTTCCCTGGCGTGAGTCTTTCAGAGCTGGCAGTCATCGAAGGGCGGCTTCACAGCTCTCTCAGCTCGCGTCAGCACTGGATTCTGAGCGCGCGCAAACAATTGGCATTCAGCAAAAACATTGCAGCTGTGGGTGGAGAAGAAAGGGAGCATAGCATTGACGTGGTCGATCCCCGCACGGATCAAGAGACTTTCATCATTGGCCGACAACAGCAGGCACAGCTCGAGAAGTGTGTTGAATCGCTCCCGACCGACGAACGCTTGATCTTGCAACTCAGGTTCGGTGAGGATCTCTCGTTAGAGGAGATCGCGCATCTGACCGGACTCGAGGATGCCCAGCGGGTCCATCGCCGGATTGCAGCCATTCTCAAAAGGCTGCGGGCGGCAATGCGGTAGGGAACGCGGAAAATTCGGGATGATGTCCGTGCAATATATCAGGAGCGAAACATGCCGGACGTCCGATCCCCTAGGATGACCATGGCCGAGGAAAATTCGACCGCTAAACGCCTGCCTGGCGACGAAGATCGAGGCTCGCCTCATCGTGGGTGGAAGTGTCCTTCAGATGAGATGATCGCCTCCTACTTGGACGCTGTTTTGGACAGCCTCAGTAGGAGCCGTCTCGAATCTCACTTGGCAGATTGCAAGTACTGCCGGACCCTAGTTGCGGAACTGGTCAAGGTTCAACGAGATCGGGAGATGCCGTCTTTACCCCCTGGCTTGATGCAACGGGCAGTTGCATTGGTCCCAGCGAAATCGACACGAATGCATTGGCTTTGGGCGCCAGCGGCGGCGATGGCGGGGACGGCTTTTCTGGTGATCACCTCAGTTGTGCTTCGCAGTCCGGAACAGCTGATTATTCCGTCGCCGTCTACCCCCGCCGCTCCCGTCATCGCCAAATCCGAACCAGCACCAACCCTCAGTCCACCAGCTCATGAGATCGTGAGGAAACCCGCCTCCGCTGACCTCTTGCCGAGCGTAGTGTCGCCGCACCGGGGCAGCATTGTGGCGCGCGAGCGGTTGGAGTTCCGGTGGACAACGGTTCCGCACTCTCGTTACTACGAGATCCACGTTGTCACTTCAGAGGGCGACTTGGTCTGGGAAAGTCAGTCGGAGGGATCGGTTCTGCGGCCCCCCGCTGATGTCAAATTAAACGATGACTCGTATTTTGTTTGGATCACCGCTTATCTGGAGAATGGTCGAGAAGCAAAGTCGGCCCCAGTAAGGTTCTCGCTCGCCTCGTCTCGGTAGCTCGAGCATGCACTCAATTGCCCAGTGCGTTTGGTGTTTGATCCTTCTGACCGGTACCGCTTTGTCACAAACCGCCACGCCGTCAACACCAGCCCAGGAATTGCTCACAAAAGGAAAGCAGCTCTATACCCAGGAAGGTCCAAAGGCAGCACTCCCACAATTTGAGGAAGCGATCAAGATGTTCCGGTCAAGTAACGACCGCCATGGTGAAGCGGTCGCCCTGGGTTATATCGCGAATTGCCACCGCAAACTGGAAAATCTGGACAAAGCTCTGGAATTCGCTCAACAGGCCTTGCGCATGAAAGAGGAACTCGGCGATCGCGGCGAAATCGGAAACACACAGAATCAGCTGGGCCTGATCTACTGGGAGCTGGCTGATTACCCTGCCGCAATCGGGCATTTGGAGCAGGCAATCGAGATCGCTTCCAATGTTGGCGACAAAGAACTGGAAGGGGCGGCACTCAACAATCTTGGCCTCGTGTTAGATGAACGGGGCGACTACAAGCACTCCCTTGAGCAATACCAGCGGGCCCTCGAATTACATCGGGCATCGCACTTTGAACGTGGAGAGGGCGACACGCTGGGCAATATCGGCGGAATTTACTTACTGCTAGGAAAGTTCAGGGAAGCATTGCCCTATTATCGGCAAGCATTAGAGATCAGCGAACGCCTCGGCCTTAAGCCCGCATCCAGCGATGACCTTGGAAATATTGCGCTCTGTTTGGCCGGAATGGGTGATGTCGATGGAGCGCAAGCCACCTTTGACCGGGCACTGCAGATTGCACGGGAGACCGGTTTACCGAAAGAAGAAGCTGATTGGCACAAGGGCAAGGGCACGACACTGGTCGGGCTGGGCCGCTACGACGCTGCACTGCACGAGTATGCCGCAGCGGGACAGGTTTACGAGCGCTCCGGCCTCCAGCGGGAACTTGTAGAAGCACTGAATGACACGGGTCGCCTCTATGAACTCCTCGGTGACGGCGTCGCCGCGGACATGCAGTTTCAGCGCGCCTTGCAATTGGCACAGAAGATCGGGAATGGATCGGGCGAAAGCACCAGCCTCCTTGCATTAGGTGATCTTGAACGCCGTCGCAAAAATAACGACGCCGCGGACACCTATTTTGGACGGGCACTGGAACGCGCTCGAGGCGTTGGAGATGAGGAGGGTACCGCGGCTGCTTTGGTGCAGCGCGCGATGAATGAACTCGACCGCAAACACTACGGACCCGCATTGCAGAGCGCGTCCGAAGCAACCCAAATTGCGGAGCACTCGGGAAACCGACCTGCCATTTCACTGTCCCGATATGTGCTAGGCGAAGTCCGAAGGTCCCAAGCGGAACTCCAGCAGGCGCTCGACCAATACTCAGCTGCTGCGGCTTTGCAGAAGCAACTGCGAGACCCTGAGCTTGGGTGGCGAATCCTGTATGGTCGCGGGCAGACGCTTGAGGCACTGGGAAAGAGTGACGACGCGATCGCTGCCTACAAAGACGCTATACATATCATCGAGGAGACCCGGTCACAGATTTCTGAAGAGCGTTACCGCGCCGGTTACATTGAATACCGATACCAAGTTTATGTTGCTCTGGTCGAACTCCTCTTAAAGCTCGGCAAGCCATATGATGCGTTCTTCTACTCTGAGAAGCTCCGCGCCCGTGCCTATTTTGACCAGCTCGGGCCCAGTGCTTCTGTGGTGAACGACGCCGGAGCACAACAACGCATTCGCGAACTCGGTGAGCAGATTCGCAGTCTTCGCCGCGCAATCCAGAAGGAGTATTCGCTTCCGGGAAAGGAAAGGCGTGGACAGGCTGTGGAGTTATATTCCGCTGAACTGGAGCGTGCAGAAAGAGACTATCAGGAGCTTTTGGACAACTCTCGAAACTCGGCGCCCGACTCTAGAGCGCATCCGTGGACGATTGCTGCGGCTACAGAGATTCAGCGTTTGCTGCCTCGTGACACTGCCCTGATTGAGTACGTGGTTGGAAAGCAGGCGGTCAGCGTCTTGGTCATCACGCCAACCTTAGTCATCGGCCTACCTGTCCTCATCACTTCAGAGAGCTTGTCGTCCCGTACCGAATTACTTCGTGACTTAATCATGGAGCAAAGCCCCGAATGGGTTCAACCCGCGAGGGGCCTCCGCAGGTTTTTGGTGGATCCACTGCAAGCCGCAGGCTATCTTGGCAAGATTCATCAGTTGGTGATCGTCCCTGATGGCGTCCTGAACTATGTGCCATTCGCCGCGTTACCGACCGGTAGTGACCGATTTCTTGGAGATGATTTTACGGTTGCCTATTTACCATCCGCTGCAGCTCTGGCGAGAGGGCCTGGAACCGGCAGCGGCAGGGCGCTGCTTGCCATGGCCCCATCCGATGCTCACCTCCCGAACGCGACGGCCGAGGTCCGCAGTATCGGGCAGATGTTCCCGCGCGGCTCTCGGGTCGTAGTGGGGAAGGCGGCCACGAAAACTCTGTTCAAGCGGGTGGCGGCCGACTACGATTACCTGCACCTTGCAACCCATGGGAGCCTCAATCGGAACGTTCCGTCACTCTCCGCATTAGAACTCGAACCCGACGATCAGAACGACGGACGCCTTGAGCTACACGAGATCGTTGGTATGAAGTTGCACGCCCGCCTAGTGACGTTGAGCGCCTGCGAAACGGCGCTGGGCAAGGGTTATTTCACCGAGACCCCGGCCGGGGACGAGTTCGTGGGTTTGACGCGAGCGTTTCTTAATGCGGGTGGTCACAATGTGCTGGCTAGTCTATGGGCGGTCAACGATGAATCCACTCGAGTTCTGATGGTTCGCTTTTACCAGCATTTGCTTGAGAGTGGACCGGCGGAGGCCCTGGCCCGGGCGCAACGCGAACTACGACACAGTGACGCTCGCTACCGTGATCCGTACTATTGGGCCTCATTCGTGATGGTCGGGCCAACAAATTAAGTGCGGAAAATTATGTCTGCGGTCCGTGTAGTGTAAACGAAGGCGAAATTTGGCTCGGGCGTTGGGCGGGCCAGGAACGATCTCCTTGTGGGGTGTGCAAAATGAAATCCAAGCGCTACTCGTTGGCATTCATACTTGTGGGGTTGTTTACAGTACTGGGCACGCTGCCTGCAAGTGCCCAGATTCAGGTGGACTCCGCCAACCCCACTGCCGCACCCCAGGGCACGATCAACCTGGACGTGACCATCTCCGGCAATGGATTCAAGAAGGGCGCCAAGGCCCAGTGGTTCGTAACAGGCACCACGAATCCGGGCGGGGTCACGGTAAATTCCACCACTTTTAAGGGGTCTAACCAGTTGACTGCCAACATTAGCGTGGCAGCGGACGCAGTGATCGCAGGCTTTGACATCCTCGTCATCAATACCGATGGCCGCACCGGCAAAGGCACCGATAAGTTTTCGGTGACTGCCAAAGGAACCCCTGTCGGGTGCAGGACGAGCGGAACACCCGACGGATTCACGCTCGTGACTCAACTCAACCCGGTGCAGCCGAACGGCGCGGCTCTGATCACGACATTGCGCTTGGGCAATTCGATTCGTGTGCGCCCGTTGGACCTGAACCGTGACGGGGTGGTGGACACGTTGGTGGCCTTCGTGACCTCTGGCTCCAGCAGTGGTTCCACTCCGGGGACTTATGTTTTCTTCCTGAATCCCGCAACCGGACAGATGCAGGGCACCAACCCAGTCACCGGCGCGGCCTGGCAGAATCCGCTGCTTGTGTTGAGCGGAGTTCGTGCCACACAAGCTGCAGCGGGCGACGTGAACGGCGACGGGATCTCCGATTTCGCCATGTCAATACCTTCCGACGTTGCGTACTTGTTCGTGGGTAGCGTCACTGGCGCGCCTTCCTACAACCCAAGCTACACCGCGTATCAAGTTTTACCGCCCGCGGGGGCGCCAAGTTCCTGGGGAGCAGGAGTAACCATAGGCGATTTGGACGGCGACGGTAAAGATGAGATCGTTATCGGCGCGTTTCCCGGCAAAAAGGATACGAGCATTCCAGCCGTGTTCATCTTCAAGTACACAGGCAGCGCAGTAATTTACACCCAGAAAATCCAGGATCCGACTGGCAGCCAAGCGTCAAGTTTTGGTGGGGGACTTTATGGTGGAGGAGTTGCCGTTGGGAACATTGATGGCAATCCGGGCAATGAGTTGGTTGTTGGAGCAAAATACGCCAACACAAACGGTCTAGTGTACGTTTTCCCTTACCCGGCTTCGCAATCCAATTATTTCACGCTCTCGGGGCCAGGGCCGAACTTCGGAGAGGGATTGGGGATTGCAGATGTCAACGTAGACGGCTCTCCTGACCTGGTAGTAATCACGGGCGACCAGTTTTCAGGCAGCGACACTACGGCTCGAGCGCTGATTTTTGCTGGCAATGTTCATCCAGGCGCAACTTACACAAATCAACTGCTGCCAGCCACCGGCCTGGCATATAGCTGGGCAGCTCCCAACTCCGATGTCGGTGACATGCTGGCGGTAGGAGCCATCGCGGTCGGCACGCCGAACGCCAGCGATGGTTCATCGTGCTCGTCTATAGGGGGAGGAGTTGGAGCGGTGCACTTGTTCACCTCTCCCTTTGCTGCTTCGCAATACCCGAGTTATGTGTTCGAACCGCCATCCTTGGCAGGCTCGAGCCAGTTCTCGTTCGGTTATGGCGTCGCCGTCGTGCCTGGATATCCGTTTCTCCTCGTTGGCGCACATCTGCAAGACGTGGGCACAACATCGCAGGCGGGGCAGGTGTACGTCTACAAGAAGAACTAGGGAGCCGAAATGGCTGAGATGGCGAGAACGAACCTGGACTTAGCGCCGGCTAGTAGCGCACCCAGAGCGTACGCTTCCGTCCACCCAGCATGGGTGCGCCTGATGCGCTACTGCGCTGAGCTGGGCCACGGCGAGATCGAAAAGCTCAAGATCCAGGACGGATTGCCCATGACCGCGGAGGTCACGACAAGGAAGATTAAGTTTAGTCCGTAGCTGAGCAAGGAATATCGGAACTGATCACGTCTCAGTTCTGCGTGATGCGTATTTAGGCTGACCGTATCCACGGAGGCCGTCACGCCGGCATTGCCGGTGCGGCGGCCTTTTTGTTTTGCGCGCGGCAAAAAACGCAGTTCAACAGGAGGCAACATGAAGCAGGACCGATTCTCAACACCGTTGTATTCACCGCTGCTCCGGGCAGTGGGGTACACGCACGACAAACACCACAATTCGAAGAAGCAGCCCACCAGACTGCGTTCGTTCCTGTTGGTCTTCCTCGCGACCGCGATTGCCGCCACCGCTTTGGGGAAAGGCCAACCGCCCAGCAATCTATCCGTCACTACCCACCTTGCCAGCGTGGATGCGTCCGGTACTATCACCGATATCCAGAGTGACGGCCTGGACTCCTATTTCGACGGCGTCAGTGGTGTGACCAGTTTCCTGACAACCAATGGGTATAACCGCCAGATCTGGGGTGATTGGCAGTTTGGCACCCTGAACTCGACCACCCGTACGGTCAGCATCAGCTTTGCCAATCCGATTCAACCGGCAAGCGGCGGCACGGCCGTTCCGAATCCGCCCTTCACCATCAAGAACGTGATTGCTCACATTGAAGACAAATGTACGCAGATCTCAAACGGCAGCGGCGGCTGGAACAACATGTACCAGATGACGGCCAACCAGACCTTTCAATGCCCGCTGATCACCCACTTCTACGACAGCAACGGAAATGAGTACCGCATCTACTCGGGCCCAAACTGGGAACCAGAGACCACGTTTGTGCAGGTCACTTGTAATTCGGTGGCGTCAGCTGGTGGTTGCAACGATTGGTATATCAACCCGATTCCCGCCGGTTATGACGTGAATGGCAACCCGATTCCCGGAGCCGCCATTGGCCGCCTGGTGTACTTCGCCAAGCATTCCACGGTTAATGAAGGCGACTACTATTTTCGCTTTCACTTTCACATCACCCGGCCCTAGTTCGTGAAGCCTAGTGGAATACCGGTTTCAAAATTGAAACTGTGACTCGATGCCAAAACTGAGGAGGAACTATGAAACTATCAAGTTCAATTCTGGTTGCATGCGTGTTTGTGTGCTATCACGCGACAGCTCAGGTCGCGTACGACTACAAGCCGTTTCAGAATCCGGGTGCGACTGTGACTCGCGCATTCGGGCTTAACGACCACGCGGAAGTCGTCGGAACGGACAATACCATGCCCGGTCGGCACGCGTTCCTGGTGAGCAACGGAACCTACATCCCATTGGATCGGACCGGTGTATTGGGGACGCACAACAGCGTCGCTCGTGGCATCAACAACCCAGGAGATATCGTGGGCGCATACTTCGGAGATGATGGCCAGGAACACGGCTTCCTTCTACGGAATGGCGTCTTGACCACGCTTGATGTGCCCTTCGAGGGTGCGATTGGGACTCAAGCAAACGACATCAATAGCTCAGGGGTGATCGTGGGTGTGTGGGTGGATGGCGCATTCACGGTACATGGATTTGTTTACGAGAACGGCGTCTACGCTCACCTGGATTATCCGGGCTCGCTTGACACCTATCCCTTTGGTATTAATCCGCAGGGAATTATCGTCGGTAATTGGGATACGGACCAGTCCACCGTGGGCCATGGTTTTGTGTTTGCACGAGGCCAAATAGTTTCGTTCGATGTTCCCGATGCTGCACCCGACGGAACGGCAGCCAATGGCATCAATGCGCGGGGGCAGATCGTTGGCGGCTTTGTGGGCGTTGATGGCAACTCGCACGGCTTCCTTGCGACCGGCTCCAGCTACACAACGCTTGATTGTCCAGGTGGGACAGGGACAACCGCGTGGAGTATCAATTCCACCGGTCAGATTGCTGGAACTTGTAACATTGCAGGCCA
>QHOM01000299.1 GCA_003218785.1 Verrucomicrobiota bacterium | reverse complement strand
CGTCCAGCAGATTATGACGCTTAATCATACAGTGGATAAATTGGTCGACAAGCGAGCAATTCTGGTCGGATTTTTCAGCCATTTTTCATAGGTAAAAAGGGGTCTTAGCTCAGTTGGTAGAGCGCCTCAATGGCATTGAGGAGGTCACGGGTTCGAATCCCGTAGGCTCCAAAGCTTCAGCGCAGAGCCGATATCCAACGGAAAGGGATTCGCTATTGGATGCACTAGCGGGAGCGTAATCCCGTAGGCTCCAGTCTTCGCTCGCGGCGCGGCCCAGAGCGAAGGCTGCCACGTCGTACCTTAAGCCGAAGGCGAACTTTTTGACCTTGCCATAATCGGCCGGGCAAGCTACGACTCGGTGATCCAAGCCACATGAGACCAAAGTCCAATATGTTGCCTCCGAAAAAGCTTTATACCAATTTGTGAGGCGTGGCCCCTAGTGTCGTTTGAGCAACAGCAGCAAAGCAAAGTGCCTAATCCAGCTGCAACGCTGGAGGCGCTCAATCGCGTTTTCCTTGACTCGGCGCTCGATTGCATCATCACGATGGACGCGACCGGGCGTGTGCGCGAATTCAATCCGGCGTCAGAGCGAGTGTTTGGCTTTACGCGAGCTGAAGCGATCGGCAGGGAGCTAGCCGAGCTGATTATCCCACCGAGAACTCGCGAGAGGCATCGACAAGGGCTGGCTCATTATTTGAAGACTGGCGAAGGCCCGTTGCTCGGAAAGCTGATTGAAATCGAGGCACTGCGTCGGGATGGCGCGGAGATTCTGGTGCAGCTTGCCATTACGGCAATCAAAGTCGATGGGTCGCCGATTTTCACGGCGTATCTACGCGACATCACCGAGCGCAGACGCGCCGAAGAAGCGAACCGTCGCTTGGCTGCGATCATTGAGTCTTTTGGTGACGCGATCATCAGCAAAAATCTCAACGAGGTGATCACCAGTTGGAACGAAGAAGCGGAACGGCTCTTTGGCTACAGAGCTGATGAAATCATCGGCAAACCCATCAGCACTCTGGTCCCGCCGGGGCAAGCGGATCGTTCGTTACGACACGATAGGGTGCCGAAAAGACGGAACGCTGATCGACATTTCCCTGGCAGTTTCGCCAATCAAAGACGAGAGCGGGCATGTTATTGGCGCGTCAAGAATTGCGCGTGACATTACCGAGCGTGTCCGAAACGATCGCAGACGCGCCACGCAGTACCTGGTCGCCAGCCTGCTGGCGGGCTCCCGGACCTTGGCGGAAGCCGGCGCACAAATTCTAGAAGCAGTCGCCTCGAGCGGAGATTGGGCTTTTGCCGCGATTTGGGTTTACGACGACCCAGCCGGCGGATTGCGCTGTCGAAACGTGTGGCATGAGGCGTCGGAGCGAGTCAGGAAGTTCGCCGATTTGTCTCGGTTAATTACACTTGCTAACGGCAAAGGCTTGCCAGGGCGTGTTTGGGATTCAAAAAAACCAACCTGGGTCTACGATGTCACGCGCGATCCAAATTTCCCGCGGGCTCCCTATGCAGCAGAAGCGGATCTCCACGGTGGATTTGCCTTTCCCCTCTTTTCCCGCGGTGAGATCGACGGCATAATGGAGCTTTTCAGTCATAAGGTTGTCGAGCCCGATGAAGATTTGCTCCAGATGGTTGAATCGCTCGGCAGTCAGATCGGGCTCTTTATTGAACGCCTCAGAATCGAGCAGGAGTTGCAACGGGAAAAGGAAAACGCGGAGGCGGCAAACACGGCGAGAGATCGATTCCTTGCGATGTTAAGCCATGAATTGCGCACACCACTCATGCCTGTCGTGACCTGGGCCGGCGGGACTGCAAAACAATCCAACCTTAGTCCGGAGATTCAGAAAGGATTGAAAATGGTCTGCCGCAATGCCGAACTGGGTGTGCGTCTGATCGAGGATTTGCTCGACCTTAGCCGGGTCACCCGCAGGAGATTAAAGTTGCAATTAGGCACGGCTGACGCGCATGAGCTTCTTCAGTCTGCAATGGACATGGTGCGTAGCGACATGGAAGATCGACATCTCAAGCTCATGGTTAGCCTGGCAGCTTCCCGGCACGAACTCGTCGCTGATGCGCCGCGTTTGCAGCAAGTTTTCTGGAGCGTCTTTCGCAACGCTTGCAAGTTCACGCCGGGAAACGGCACGGTTTCCGTGCGGTCGTACAATCCTAACGCAAAGACGATCACCATCGAGATCAGCGACAGCGGCGTGGGCATCGAACCACAATTTATCAAAAGAATCTTTGATCCGTTCGAACAAGTCGATTCGCGACGCGAAGGTCTCGGGCTTGGTCTCGCGATCAGCAAAGCAATCGTCGAAATGCACCAGGGCAATATCCGTGCACGCAGTGAGGGACAAGGGAAAGGCGCAACTTTCGTGATCGACTTGCCTGTTCGCAGATCAAGCCAGTGAATTCGATTGGCGTGCTCGCTTTGCGAGCCGTGGTGTGCAACGGATTTCCGGTCCTCGGCAAAAAGTTTGGAGGACTTCGCGCTTTTAGTCGAAACTTGGCAACAAAGAACCGTCTATGATGTTTAATCAGCGCAGCAACCCCATGGAGCGACTCACGATCTTAACGCTTTGTTTAATTTCAGTATTCGCGATCGCGACGTCTTCGGCTGATGGACAGACAAACGCACCGCTTGGCCAAAATAGTTCTCATATAGCGGCGAACGGTGGATCTCACGCCACCACCGCGCATCCAAACGCGTCGGTCATGCAAAACATCGCTCGCGGACCAGTCGGCTTTGGCCCGCGAACGATCAACTCGTACGCGCCCCAAGTCGCGGGTCAACATGCCATTAATTTGCGGCCGACTTATTCGTCATTCATGCGGCCAATGAATCCCACTCTGGCGGCAATGAGCGTTCGACAAAGCGCGCGAACTTACAATGTGCAACCCAATACGGGCGTGTCACCGAGCAGCGAGATTACACAGACCAGGGCGCCGATCATGAACGCTCAGCGCGTTGTCGGAACTGACAATTTGGCGAAGCGCGAAATTTTGGGAGGCTTGGAAACAATCAACACTCAACGCGTCGCAAGAAACAACAATGTGCAACTAATGCCGCGTGATTTAGCCAACCGCGAAACCAGGCAGCACACGGCGCAGTGGAATCAGCAAACCGGAAGGAATCGCTTTAGCTTTTCTGATGCACTCCGCCGTAATCGGCACGAATGGCACAATCGCGATTGGTGGAGGCACCATTGCAACACCATCGTTTCTGTCACCGGTGGATATTATTTTTTGGATGCGGGCTATTGGTACCCCGCTTGGGGCTATGATCCACTTAATAGCTATTATGATTACGATGGGCCGATCTACACGTACGGTAATCTGCTGCCCGACGAGGTGATCGCAAACGTTCAAGTCGCTTTGCAAGATGCGGGCTACTACTTTGGGGCAGTAACCGGTTCACTGAACGTTGAGACGCGAGCGGCGCTTGCGAATTATCAGCGCGACCAAGGGTTGTTTATCACCGGAGCGATTGACGAACCGACGGTCGAGGCGCTCGGGCTGTATTAGCGCTCTTTCGGAGCGTTTCCATCTTTAACTGCAAACATCCATTGGGCGGGCCCGATTGTAGTGAAGCTGTGTCAGCTTCCTCTACAAGGCGGGACAAGAAAATCGTTGAATCCAAATCGGCGCCTGGCTGCATCTCATCCCAAAGGACCGCTATAAAAACATCAT
>QHOM01000298.1 GCA_003218785.1 Verrucomicrobiota bacterium | reverse complement strand
CTCCCGTTCTGCCTGTTTGAGAGGCTTGCCTGGAATGTATCCGCCCAGAGTGCGCACATGTTCGGTGACCAGTTCGTAAAATCGGCTCATTTTGGA
Source organism: Verrucomicrobiota bacterium (assembly GCA_003218785.1). Classification (GTDB taxonomy): domain Bacteria; phylum Verrucomicrobiota; class Verrucomicrobiia; order Chthoniobacterales; family UBA10450; genus Udaeobacter. The sequence continues at coordinate 3,088 of QHOM01000298.1, read as the reverse complement.
TGCTTATGATGACACGTTGCGATGGCGAGACACCATAGGAGAACGAGGCTGGGCGGCGGATTTCAGTTGTGCAACTTCTTGCAATGTCAGCGGACGGAATCTACCTGGCTCGACATCCAGCGCCAGAGGCCCATAGCGCACACGCCGAATCTTCTCGACGTGATGCCCGATTTCCTCGAACATCCGGCGGATCTGCCGGTTGCGGCCTTCGATCAGAGTAATTTCATACCAAGGATTAGGCGCGTCGCGGATCAGGCGGATTTTCGCGGGCGCTGTCTTGACACGCTTCTGCTCATCCGTGCCGATCGAAAGTCCCTGGCGTAGGCGAGCCAGTTGTTCTTCGGCTGGTTTGCCGCTCACTTTTACGACGTAAGTCTTTGGGACATGCGACGCGGCTTTCATCCGACTGCCGACGCCGCGCGCGAGGTCCATCACTGTGGGACGCTTCTCCGGATCACTCAATGTAGTGACGTAGCCTTTGGGCTTGTTCAACAGAAAATAAACATGCCGTTGGGTACCGTGCAAGAGCTTGCCATCGACTCGGATGTGATCGTGCTCGGGGTCGGCTTTGGACCCGAGTTCGGTCACCACTTGCCCATTCACCACGACGCGCCCGGAAGTGATTAGCTCTTCAGCCTTGCGGCGGGAGGCGATTCCGGCCGCGGCAATGATTTTCTGCAAGCGTTCAGCGGGCATAGTCTTACAAAAGATAGCTTAACAGGGCTTTTCAATGGTGCGTAGCTATGGAGCTTGGAATCCCAGAATGTGGCCGTGAGTAGATTGCACTGGAACTACTCCTGGGAATTGCCCGTGGGCACTTCCACCCCTGAAGCGGATCCCTCGCGCTTCTGACTCTCCCTTGGCGGCGTCTCATTCTCGGGCTGGTCTGATTCGGATTTTGCATCCAGCGCGCCGGTAGCATTTGTCAGGGCGCTGGCTTCGTGCGGCAGATCTCCTTCGAAAGACTCTGCTACGAGCTTTTCGAACTCTTCCATGCTGGGGAGTTCACCGACGTCTTTGAGGCCGAAGCGAAGCAAAAATTCTTTGCTGGTCCTGTACAGGATGGGGCGTCCGATGACCGCCTTACGTCCCGCGGTCGTGATCAGCTTTCGGTCAAGAAGGGTCGCTATCACTCCACTTGAATCTACGCCACGAATTTCGTTGATCTCGGGCACAGTGACGGGCTGCTTGTAGGCAATCACTGCCAGTGTTTCGAGAGCGGGTAACGAAAGCCGGATCGGCGGCTTCAGGCTCTTGGCGAATGCCCGTACCACGTCATGCTGCTCAGGCTTCGTTGACATTCGGTATCCGCCGGCGATCTGGCGGATCTCCACGCCGTGGTCGGCGGAACTGTAGTCAGCGATCAGTTCTTCAATGGACCCACGGACACGGGATTTGACTTCGGCGTCATCTGCGGTGGCACTGTCGCCGATTCGAGATTCATTCACCAACTGGACCATGTGTTCCAAGGTAACCGGCGTTTCCGCCGCGTAAATGATGGCTTCGAGTTTGGCTTTCAGACTCATCTTGTTAATTCTCGGCAGATACATAGATCCTTCGTGCGGCAACGAACGCCGCACTCAGGATGACAACTCATAATGATTAATGTCTTGCCTCTGATCAGGAGTGCACTGACCACTAGCCACTGAACAGCAATTTCATCAGCGCCAATCATCCTTCAGCACGGCTTGTTCCGCCATAATCGCCTCAAAGCCTGTGTGCTTGCGCAGCAGGATCTCGCCAAACAATCGCTCCTGTCGAAGTTGAATCGCCTGCAATCTCACCATTTCAAGCAGGGCAAGGAACATGCACACAAGCGTCTGCCGCGAGTCGATATTGCGCAAGAGGTGCTTCAGTTGAATTGGCCGATCTTCCAATGTCAGGCGCCGGCGCAAGTAATCGATCATTTGGCCAACGGTGACACTCTCCTCGTCCACCTGGAGCATCGGTCGTGACCGAGCGCGATCCAAAATGTGTTGGAAGGTCTTGACCAAATCAATGACATCGGCGGCTATCTCACGGTCCGTACCTTCAGCGTCCATGAATTCCTTAATCGCTGGGTTGGACAACACCGCGTTTTCAATCTGCTGTTTTTGCAAAAGCATCTGTGCCGCCGACTTGAACTTTTCATGTTCCAGCAAACGATTGACCAACTCGGCTCGGGGGTCTTCCTCGGCGCCTGGGCCAGCGAGTGGATCGCGCGGCAAAAGCATCTTTGACTTAATGTGAATGAGTACCGCAGCCATGTAGATGAAATCGGCTGCGACCTTCACATCCAGCCCTCTTATTTTTTCGACGTACGCGAGGTACTGCGCCGTGATCTGAGCGATGGGAATGTCATAGATATCGATGTCCTGCTTGCGGATGAGGTCGAGCAGCAGGTCCAGCGGGCCTTCGTAGATGTCACCGACAGTCACCGCAAACGGGAAATCGCTTTGCGTTTTGTCTGGCGGTCTCCCCGGAGCCGCAGAATTTTCGCTGGCAACAGGGGACGTAGCTGCTGGCGAATCCGGCGTCTCCGAAATGCTTTTCAAACGTTCAGGCATTCTTTTCTACCGACTTACGAGGCCTTTCCTTTGGCCGGAGCATCTCGAGGAGGCTCATACTCCAGCGAGATGTTCATCGCCTCGCGCACCTCATCCATGGTGGCGCCGGCTATTCTGCGTGCCCGGGACGAACCCGCTTCCAGAATATCCCAGGCGAGCCGTGGATTCTCCTCGTATTTTTTGCGGCGCTCTTGCATCGGGTTAAGCACGTTGCCCAGGGCATCTGCCGCCCAACTCTTGCACTCGATGCAGCCAATTCCAGCCGAGCGGCAACCCTCGTCCACTTTGGCAATCGTCGATCGATCGCTGAAAATTTTATGCAAGTCGCCAACAGGACAAACGTCGGGATTGCCGGGATCGGTGCGGCGGACACGTGCAGGATCGGTGACCATCGTCTTCAGCTTCTGCCGCACCACCGGTTCCGGATCCGTGAGCATGATGGTGTTGCCATATGATTTCGACATTTTGCGGCCATCGGTGCCGGGCAACTTGGCGGCGGGCGTAAGCAGCGGCTGGGGTTCGGGAAACACGTAGTAAAGGCC
>QHOM01000200.1 GCA_003218785.1 Verrucomicrobiota bacterium | reverse complement strand
GCCGGTCAGTTTCCAATTGCTTATTCACTAGCTGTCGAGACGAACAACGAACTCCTTCAGCCTAGTTTTCGTCGTTTTGGTTGGCGTCGCGGAGCTTTTTCTGGGACGGGCCGCAGCGCCACCGCGGCTTCGGGCGGCAATATCCAACTGTCCCGTGTTGCGACAGTGGTCACTCCGGATCCACCGTAGCGAGTTGATTCGCTTGACCAAAGTGTTTCCCATTTTGAACCGAGCGGTGGCGCCAGCAATGGTTCCGCAATCGGGGCAAGCAATTGGCGCTCGCCGAGGTTCACCACGAGCAATCGATCGTCAGCGCTTCCTTCGCTGAAATACCGGAGGACAAAACTTTTCGGTCCGAGAACGGCCCCATCCAGTCCATGAGGTTTCTGCTCGCGAAAGCGAGAGTCTTCGCGTCGCAACCGCAAAAGATCGACATGCAGCTCGTAGAAATGCTTGTTTGTCTCCCGTTCGGAAAAATCGAGCTTGGAGCGAGCAAAAACCTCAGGATCGAAAGGCACCGGCAACTGTTTTTGCATGTCTTCGGCGGCCAGGGATGGAAATTGCGCGAGAAATTCGAAGCGTCCTCTACGAATGGCCTCGCGCATCGGGCCGTCTCCCGTGTCTGTAAAAAATATGAAAGGCGTCGACGCACCGAATTCCTGGCCTTGAAACAGCAACGGCGTCCATGGTCCCAGCAAAAGCAGCGCAGTCATGGCGCGATAGCGGCCTGGGGACGTTTGGAAACGGAGGCGCTCACCCCTCGCGGTGTTTGAAATCTGATCATGATTCTCGATGAACGCGACGAATGCTTCCGGCGGGGCTCCAAATGTCGGTGTGCCGCGAGGCGCTTCCTGCCAGACGTAGGGTTGGCCTTGAAAAAGATAGCCGTACTTGGCCGCGGAAATGAATTCCTGCGGCGAGCCCACGTAATCTGTGTAATAAGCTTCGCGTTTTTGCGTGAGCGCAACAGCGGCGCTGTGATGGAAATCGTCGTTCCACACAGCGTCGAGATCATCGCCACCTTCACTGCGCGGTCGAATCAATTTGGCTTCTTGCCGCTCATTTTCTGCGAACAAAAGAATCGAGCACGCTCGAGCCGCTTTGCGCGCGGCGCGGCCGATGGCGCCGACGATGTATTCATCAGAATTGTCAAGGATGCTTTGCGTCGCATCGAAGCGGAATCCATCGAAATGAAACTCCTCGATCCAGTAGCGCCCATTGGTGATGAAGAATTCGCGGACCGGACCTGAGTTTGGTCCATCGAAATTGATCGAGTCTCCCCAATCGTTCTCCTTCTCACGAGTCAAATAATCGTCGGAATAAACGCCGAGATAGTTTCCGTCAGGGCCGAAGTGATTGTAGACAACGTCGAGAATGACACCCAAGCCTAGCGAGTGTGCATGATTTACAAACGCGCGCAAATCGTCCGGCCTGCCATACAGGCGGGTTGGCGCGAAAAGATCGACACCGTCGTAACCCCAGCCGAATTTCCCGGGAAAATCCGCGATCGGCATCATCTCGATTACGGTGATGCCGATGCGCGCCAGTTCTGCCAACTGCTCCGCGGCGGCGCGCCATGTTCCTTCCTTTGTGAATGTGCCGATGTGCATTTCGTAGATGATTTGGCCTTTCAATTTCTTTCCGGGCCAGCCTGCGTCCGCCCATTGGAACGTCGTTGGATCAACAACGCAGGAGGAACCGTGCGGTCCATCGCGTTGAAAGCGTGACGCGGGATCGGGATGAAAATTTTCGGCGTTGTTCACGCGAAACCGGTAGCAAGCGCCCGCGCCGACTCTGGCGATGCCGGAAAAATATCCGCCGTCTTCGGCTTCCAGAGAATGAAATGTTCGCTTGGCATTTTTCGCTGCACTGTCCTCGATCACAAGATCGAGCTGGTGTGCCTTTGGCGCCCAAACACGAAAATGCGTTTCGTTTTCGCCGATCAATTCCGCGCCAATCGGATAGCGACGTTTTGAGAGCGCCATAACGCCACTCTTACCCTCATCAACCGGGCGACGATTGCGCGTCTCGGCAATTTCTCTCTTCTTGTTCAACATCGCCAATCGAGAACATGGGGGCGCTCCTTAAGGAAGCAACCGCCGATAGCAAATGGACACAGCGGGATCTGGCAAATAGCGACGTGTTCGACTACGATCTCAACGATTAAGTGATCGCCGTAAAGCTCAACGTCCCAAATCCCGAGAGCACGCCTGCGGGCAACCCGACAATCATTTACGATTGGAATGGCAACCGCAGCTGGTTTACGCCTTACGGCAGCAACGACTCGGACGTCATAAACAATCTAAACCAGTACACCAGCCGCAACTGGAACTCGGCTGTTTACAATTTCAATGAACACCGGAAGAATTCGTGATTACGATCAAAACGTTCTCAATTCATTAAGAAAGTAAAGTCCTTCACAAGTTGCGGTTTGGATTGTGACCGCGGGCGGTTTGCGTCTGGGCGATAAGAGCAGGTTGAGATAAGTTGCATCGCTCATTGGCCTCGTCGCGCAGAGAGTTGAAAATGGGGTCAGAGAATGGGAAATGGGGTCAAATCTAAAAAACGTTTACATTGCTGCCACCGACGAAAAAGAGCATCAACCGCTTGCCAGCTCATCAGCTGCTAGGGGAAATGTTAAATGTAGGCTTGACCCCATCTCTCCCATCCTAAACCAGCGCCTCTTCGAATTTCGGGGAAAACTCCTGACTTATCGCGTTACCGCCGATAACGGTAACGTCACGCGCCACTGCTGAACCTTCAATAGCTGAACGACTGAATGGCAGTCGTTAGGTCAGGACCGTTCACGAAACCGATCCTGCGATTCGGATTTAAAGTGATGTGGACGGGAAAGACATTATCGCCGCCTTGGAAATTCAGCCCGTCGATCGACTCTACCAAATTTCCCACGAGGTCGTAAACTTGGATACTGCTGCCATTGTCGAGCTGTCCGTTCGAAAAGGCCTGCGCGACGAAGAATAGCTTGTTAATCGGATCAAATTCGATGTCTCCACCGCTCGCGGTCGAATTTTGCGGATCGTGTCCGGGCAGCAGCACGCTAATACCGGTGAAATCGCTCAGGGTATAGAACTGCACGGCGGAGTCGAACGAAGTATCAGTGCAAAGCACTCCATCTTCCGAATCGACCGCGATGCCGTTGATGACTCCGAGACCAAGGCCGGTTCGTTTCACAAAGGAGCCGGTAGCTAGATCGACAAGACCGATAACCGGCGGAAGGATAAAGGGCGACGGCTTGTCATGCCCCAGGATGGCTTGATTTCCTATGGGATCGAAGGAAATGACCGGTGGCGCTTCCTGGGTGAAATCCGGATCGGTAATTTCGATGAGCGGTCCGAAAGTGTTATCAGCGAGATTGGAGCTGAAGACGACCGGGCTCACGTTCGTGCTGACACTGATGGCATAGACCGCAGCGTTCGAGCTGCCGTCTAGGCTGGGTTTCACTTGATTGACGATTTGCTTGGGGTCGATCGGTGGGGTCCAGTGGGCATTAATCATATTACCCGCCAGCGGATTGATGGTGGAAAAGGTTCGCTTGATATTGAATAGTCCTCTGACGTCTTCATGCTCGAACAAGCCGACCGATCCCGCTACGCCCAAGGCGATGAAGTCATCCTGCGATTCCGACCTGGCCAGGACTCTTATGATTCTACCCGTAGCCTGGCTGAAGGTCTCAACTCTGGCCGACACGGTGCCATCGGGGTTTGAGACCGCCTCGCAGAGCAGACCTTCCGTGCCGTTGGGGTCGACCTCGAAACCAAAGATCAGGCCGCCGAGCTTGCCGCGAACGATGACGTCACCCGCACCGGCGTTTGGATTCACTTGAAATCTGGACTGGTCGGAGGCGCGGGTCGGCGAGGCCAAGCAAAGAAACAGCCCGACCAGCGCGGTCGAAATAAATCGTTTCGTTAGGATATTGCCGGAGTGAAAGAGCGATTTCATCCGCGATACTTTGCTTAGAACGCTCGGGCCTCAAGCATCGAATTGTAACAGAACCGTTACCTCTGCCCGCCCTCATCCCCGTTGCGCGAAGAGGAAGCTATAGATATCGGCTGAGTGCTTGATGCGCTCGCTGACCGTCGTGCCGATGCCGTGCCCGGCACTCGGCTCAATAACGCGCTTGACCCCGAACTCCGAAGGCTTTCGCTCGCTACGGCGGGCAGGCTGAGCAGGCACTTTCGGGGTTGATCGCTTTGGTCGAACCGATTCAAGATCGCACTCATGAATGGAACGGAGCCGAAAATCGAAATCTTTAAACCGTTTGCTGAAGCGTTCGAGTTGACGAAGAAGATTCTCTTTCAGCCGTTCGATTTGACGAAATGGCTCGTGACTGGCTTTGCGGCGTTTCTATCCGGACACTTTGGAGGCGTGGGCATCAATTTCCCGTCGCCATTCGGAAATTTTCAACCGCATCGAGCCGATCAGATAATTCGGCCTCATTTTGGCCAGTGGCAGCCGTGGTTGCAGATAACAGTCGCTTTCTTTGCGGTGCTTGTTTTCGGTTTGATCATCGTAATCATGTGGTTGAAGGCGCGCGGGAATTTTATTTTTACGGATTGCATCGTCCGTAACCGGGCAGCAATCGTCGAGCCCTGGCGTGAGTATCGTAAGGAAGGGAACAGTTACTTCTTGTTTTTCCTGGCGCTCATACTCGCGGTGCTGGTATTGGCGGCGATAATGCTTGCGATTTTTGTTGCAATAGGCTGGGTTGGGCATCACGCGCGCGAAATGAGCTCAACCGTTTTTATTGGGTTCCTTCTCTTCCTCTTCGTCTTTTGGATTTCAATCGGTATTTTTATTGCTGTCGTTTCTTATTTTATGTTGCCCGTGATGTACAGAAGGCGTTGTCGCGCGCTTGAGGCATTTCGCGATGTAACCCAGCTGATAGCACGCAATCCTGGCTCTTTCGTCTTGTTTTGCTTGTTTCGAATCGTGTTGATTCTGGCTGTGGTGATGATTGGGACAATTGTGAGTTGCGCGACCTGTTGCACTGCTGCGCTTCCCTACATTGGAACAGTCATTTTGCTGCCACTGTTTGTCTGTCTGCGCTCGTTTGTGCTTTTATTTGTCCGGCAGTGCGGTCCGAATTACGATGTTTGGGCGAATTACACGCCGCCCGAATTTTTGCCGGTTTTGTCATCGGGTCCGCCTGTGCCACCGCCATCAACGTCACTGAATCCGCCGTCGAGCCCACCAGCGTCTACTTGATGAAAGACGTAAACAAGAGACGTTCGTATTATATGAAACCACCGCAATCTCTTTGCGTGGCGATCATCTGTTTGTGTTCGGTTGTTGCTCGTGCACAATCATCAGGTCCGACGATGAAAGCGATCGTGGTCCATAATTACGGCGGCCCGGAGGTTTTGAAGTATGAAGATACGCGGCGGCCCGAGCCGAAGGAAGATCAGATTCTTGTTCGCGCGATCGCGGCCGGTGTGAATCCCGTGGACGCGTCCATTCGCTCCGAAAGAGGCGCGAAGTTTTTCGGGATAACGCTGCCGTTCATTCCGGGTTACGACATCGCCGGGGTTGTCGAGAAAACGGGAGCGAAGATCGCGAAGTTCAAGCCGGGCGACTCGGTGTACGCGTACCTCAGCCTGAAAGACGGCGGCGGCTATGCGGAGTACGCTGTCGCGACCGAAGTCGAGGCTGCGCCCAAACCGAAGTCGATCCGTTTTGTCGAAGCGGCTGGTGTGCCAGTGGTGGCATTAACCGCGTGGCAGGCGTTGATTGACACCGCCAAGTTGAGCGTGGGCCAAACTGTGCTTATCCACGGTGGATCGGGCGGAGTAGGAAGTTTTGCCATCCAGATCGCAAAGGCGCGCGGGGCGAAAGTGATTGCGACGGCGTCGACAGCAAATCAGGATCTGCTCAAGCAGCTCGGCGCAGATGTCGCGATTGATTATACAAAGCAGAAATTCGAGGACGTAGCGAAGGACGTCGATGTTGTGCTCGATTCGGTCGGCAAAGACACGCTCGCGCGTTCGTATGGCGTAGTGAAGAAAGGCGGCTTTATCGTTACGCTCGTGTCACGACTCGATCAGGCGGAATTGGATAAACATGGGATTCGGGGCGCGTCCTTAAGCGTAAACCCGGATTCGAGTGAGCTCGCGGAGATCGGCAAATTGATCGACGCAAACAAAATCAAGGTGATCGTCTCACAAACGTTCCCGCTTTCCGAAGCGATGAAAGCGCAGGAACAAGTCGCTACTGGCCACACACGCGGCAAAATCGTCCTTAAAGTCGCGGACGAACCAAAGTAGCAACCAGCCGTTCGCCTGTGGTATAACACAGGGATGAACTGGGAAGCGATCAATGCGATCTCGCAATTGGTCAGCTCGATCGCTGTTGTTTTCTCCGTGTTATATCTCGGCCTTCAAGTGCATCGGAGCACGCGCGTGGCCAGGCTCGCCACGCAAGACGCCGCGGCCACCGCCTTGCGCGATGTGACCAAACCTTTGATGGAGAACGCCGAGCTGGAACGGATCTGGCGCGTCGGCCTGGAAGATCTAGGCGCACTTTCCACCGAAGATCGGGCGCGTTTTTTCCATGCCACTTACCAGTTCTTGAAAGCCTTCGAGACAATTCATTTTCATTATGTTTATGGACTGATGGACAGGCAGCTGTGGGAAGGCTGGCACGGACTTCTTCGACATTACGTTGCTGCGCCCGGGATCGCTGAATATTGGAAACTTCGCCCAGAGGTTTTCTCCGAGCGATTTCGAAAATTCGTTAACGCGCTCGAACCTCCGACAGAGCAGCGCACCGTGGGAACTCTTTTCGGGCAGGAACGAAAATGAATGGCAGCCTTTAAGCTGCTTAGAGGGGTCCTATTTACACGGCCCTGGGACGGGAATAACGAATTTGGCGTCCTTCTCGGCGATGAAGTTTTCGCTGGTGCTGGTTGAGCTGCCGTTGGCGTCTTTCTTCTCGATCTTAATGACGAGCTTTTTGATTGGCTTGAGTGTGAGGCAAACCTTGCCGCCGGTCGGTCAATCCTGCGGGGCAGCGGCCTTCTTCGCATCCTCAGGGGTAAGATCGACAAGGTCTATCTCGGTAATCTTTTCCCCGGCTTCGCTCGATTGCATCATTTTGTAAAAACCGAGGATCGCCGGGTCGGCGCCCTGCGTGTAGAGAAAAGATTCTAGCGTCGCCGTGTCCTTGGTCTCGAATGCTGCTTTGTATTTGTCGATGAACGCTTTTTCCTGCGCGGATGTGCCGGCGCGGAGCGAAAGAGAAATTGTGGTAATAAGTGCGCAAACTAAGATGCGATTTTCATACGGTTTGGTGATGAACTTCAGCATGGGCGGCTCGGTTTGAAAAGGACAAGCTAATTCGTCAAAGAAAAACCGTTGCTGACGTGGGTTCCCCAGGCTAATTGCACCTCTGCCCGCGCATTCTGCGAATGAACATTCACGAGTATCAAGCCAAGGAGTTGCTGCAAAAATTCGATGTGGCGACAACCCGAGGCAAAGTCGCATCGACACTCGACGAAGCGGAGCAAATCGCGCGTGAACTCGGCGATGTTGATGTTGTTGTCAAAGCGCAAATCCACGCTGGCGGACGCGGCAAGGGGACTTTTAAGACCGGATTCAAAGGAGGAGTCCAAGTCCGGAAAACACCAGAAGAGGTCCGTAACGCTGCTGCAGAGATCCTGGGGCAAATTCTCGTGACGCATCAGACCGGGCCGGCTGGTCGCGTTGTCAACAAGGTATTCGTCGCCGAGTCCGCGGAGATCGCGCGTGAAATTTATTTTGCAGTCCTGCTCGATCGAGCCACGGCCGCGCCCCTGATTGTTGCGAGCACGGAAGGCGGAGTCGAAATTGAAACCGTCGCAGCGACATCTCCGCAAAAAATCGCTCGTGAAAAAATCGATCCGCTAGCTGGTTTGCAGTCATTTCAGACTCGGAAACTGGCGAAGCAACTTGGCTTAGAGTCATCACAATTAAAGAACGCCTCCAAATTATTCGAGGGCCTCTACCGCACGTTCATTGCCTTGGATTGCTCGATGGTCGAGGTGAATCCGCTGGTCGTGACAGCCGAAGGCGAGGTGCTCGCTCTCGATGCGAAATTTAACTTCGATGATAACGCGCTTTACCGGCATCCAGAGATCGCAGCGATGCGCGACATTGCAGAAGAAGATCCGCGTGAAGTCGAAGCGTCAAAACACGGGCTCAGTTACATCGGTCTCGATGGTAACATCGCCTGCCTGGTGAACGGCGCCGGTCTGGCCATGGCCACGATGGATATCATCAAGTTCTATGGCGGCGAACCAGCCAACTTTCTCGATGTCGGTGGCGGCGCAACCGAAGAGCAGGTGACCGAAGCTTTTAAGATTCTAATCTCCGACAAGAACGTAAAAGCGATCCTCGTGAATATCTTCGGCGGGATAATGAAATGCGATGTCATCGCGCAGGGCATTATTAACGCAGCAAAGACGGTGAAATTGTCCGTGCCACTAGTCGTTAGGCTGGAAGGAACGAATGTGGAAAAAGGGAAGCAGTTGTTGAAAGAAAGCGGTCTTGCGTTGATCACAGCGAGCGATCTCGCGGATGCGGCAAAGAAGGCCGTTGCAGCGGCAAATTCGAAACTGCAGCCACGGTAGTTCGATAGAGTAAAATGAAAATCAAAGCCATCGGATTCGTAGCTATCCCAGTGACAGATATTGCACGAGCACGGAAATTTTATGAAGACGTGCTCGGTTTGGAAGTCGCGGAGGAAATGATGAGCGGGAAATGGATCGAATACGCCGTGGGCGACGATACGCTGGCGATTGCTAATGTTGGCGAACATTGGACACCGTCGGATCAAGGCACGGGCGCGGCGCTTAAAGTGGACGATTTCGATGATGCGATCGCGCGATTGAAAGAGCGAGATGTTCGCTTCGCGGCGGAACCATTCGAGACGCCGTGCTGCCATATGGCTGTTATTCAAGATCCGAACGGAAACAAATTGATCATCCACAAATTGAAACCCGAAAACAAGAAAGGAATCTGCACATGATTACAAAGGAAATAGCATTCGTTGCCATCGCCGTTTCTGACAAGGAACGCGCTCGCAAGTTTTATCAGGAGACCCTCGAATTGAAGCCGAGCCACACGGCGATGGAAGGCGCGTGGGTCGAGTACGATCTGGGCCCGACGACCATCGGAGTCGGTTGCCATCCGGCATGGAAGCCCTCGCGCGATGGAACAACGATCGCCTTCGAGGTGGAAGATATCGATGCGGCTATCGCCAAGCTCAAAGAGCGCGGAGTCACGTTCGACATGGAGAAAAGTGAGACGCCAGTTTGTTGGATGGCGCAATTTCGCGATCCGGATGGGAACAAGCTCGTCGTGCACAAGCGAAAACCGAAATGAAATCTGGAAACCAGGAAGCCAGGAATCTGTTTCCGCGATCCGCCATCTGCAATCCGCAATTCTCCTGATGTCCGTCCTCGTCGATAAGAACACACGCTTGGTCGTGCATGGAATCACGGGTAACGCGGGCGCGTTTCACACACGCCAATGCATGGATTATGGCACGAACGTCGTGGCCGGGGTCACACCGGGAAAAGGCGGACAAATGTTCGATGGCAAAGTCCCGGTATTCGACACGGTCTGGGAAGCGCGACAGAAGACAGGATGCAACGCCTCTATGGTTTTCGTGCCTGCCCCGGCGGCAGCCGATTCGATTCTTGAAGCGGTCGATGCAGGC
>QHOM01000292.1 GCA_003218785.1 Verrucomicrobiota bacterium | reverse complement strand
AGAGGTTGTTTCCGGCCGCTATGTGTTCAAGGGCGCACGCCGAGTAGGTATTGAAGTGGCCTCATATGATGCGAGCCGGCCGCTCATTATTGATCCCACGTTAAGTTATTCCACCTTCCTGGGGGGCAGCGACTTCGACCAGGCCACCGCTGTGGCCGTGGATTCGGCCGGCCTTGCCTACGTGGCGGGACTTACCACTTCAACGAACTTCCCGACCACCACGGGAGCTTTCGACAGAACGGTTTCTAAGTGCGATGTTTTCGTGTCAAAATTCAATCCTGCAGCATCTGGTGCCGCATCTCTCGTGTACTCCACGTACTTGGGGGGTAGCCAAAATGATATCGGCAAGGCTATCGCGGTGGACTCGTCCGGAAACGCCTACGTGGCAGGACAAACCTTCTCGAATGACTTTCCCACAACTGCAGGGGCCTTCCGGACCACTTTTGGTGGCGTAGCCGACGCGTTCGTGACCAAGCTAAATAGCAATGGTACCGCGCTCTCCTATTCAACTTATCTGGGTGGCAGCGATCTAGATCAGGGCCGTGGTATTGCCTTGGATTCTTCGAACAACGCCTACGTGACCGGCTTCACCCATTCGTCCAACTTTCCGACCCAGAGCCCCATCCAGCCTGCGAGAGGGAGCAGTCAAGACGCAGACGCTTTCGTTTCCGAGCTTGCCGCCAACGGCTCTGCGCTTCTCTACTCGACTTATTTGGGGGGCAATGCCTACGATCAAGGCAACGGCATCGCGGTGGATTCCTCCGGCGAAGCCTACATCACAGGTTCTACCCGCTCGAGCAATTTTCCGGTGGTAGGCGCCTTGCAGGTTACCTGTTCTAGTTGTCCCACGATAAATGATGGCTTCGTCGCAAAGATAGGCCCCGGTGGTTCTACACTTCTCTATTCGACTTACCTTGGCGGCAGCGGCGATGACCAAGCCAATGGCATTGCAGTGGATTCTTCCGGCAGCGCCTACGTCACGGGTTTCACCTCATCAAGCAACTTCCCAACCACGGCGGGAGCTTTCCAGAGCACGCTGAGTGGTACCGTCGGTGCTTTTGTGAGTAAGTTGAATGGCAACGGCTCGGCCTTGATTTACTCCACCTACCTCCGGGGTAGCACGCTCGACTTCGGCCAGAGTATAGCTGTCATCTCGAGCAACGCATACGTTACCGGCCAAACGATGTCGTCAAACTTTCCCACAGCGAATCCCATACAGGCTACGTGCAGCTCGTGTAGCGCCGGGGATGCATTCGTGACGGAACTGAATCCCGCCGGCTCGGCCGCGGTTTTTTCCACCTACCTCGGCAGCGCGGCGCTCGACGAAGCCAACGGCATGGGCGTGGATTCCTTGGGGAATGCCTACGTTGCGGGAGACACTGCTTCCTCCGCGTTTCCAACGGCGAATGCTTTTCAATCGACTTTCGGCACCGGTCCATCCTCAACTTCGGCAGTCAGCAGATAGGCAGCACCAGTACGCCGCAACCGGTGACCCTGAGCAACACAGGGACAGCGGTGTTGAACATTACCAACATCGCGACCAGCGGCGACTACGGCCAGAACAACACCTGCGGCGCGTCTGTAGCCGCGGGCGGTAACTGCACCATTAATGTGACCTTCACTCCCACTGTCACAGGTACTCGAACCGGCACCCTCACCATTATCGATAACGCCGGCAACAGCCCCCAGACGGTTAACCTGACAGGCAATGGCACAGGTACCGGCCCGGTTGTGAGTCTTAACCCGACAAGCCTAACCTTCGGCGCCCAGGGGGTGGGCACCACCAGCGCCTCACAACAGGTGACGCTCAGCAACACGGGTACGGCGGTGTTGAACTTCACCAGCATTGTCGCTAGTGGGGACTACGCCCAGAACAACAACTGCGGCACGACACTTGCTGCGGGGACTAGCTGCACGATCAATGTCACTTTTACGCCGACCGTCACCGGGACCCGGACCGGCGCCATCACCATTACTGACAACGCCCCTAACAGTCCCCAGACAGTGAATCTCACGGGCAATGGCACAACCGGTGGGGTTGGAGGAGCGGTCAGCTTCGTACAGGCCCGCGGCAACGGGGCTAATGCGACCAGCAACACCGTAGTGATGAACACCTCCGCCGGGAATGACGTAATCGTCGTCGTGGCCTTTGGCAGCACCACGCCCAGAGTTACCTCGGCTACCGATACCGGCGGATCCACTTACACATTGATCGGTGCCGTTAACACGGGCACCAGCGCGCGGACAGAGATGTGGGCTGCCCACGGGGTAGCGGCCTCGACGTCCGTCACGGTAAATCTCTCAACTCTAGCGAAAAGCCAGGTGGAAGTTGCCGAATACTCCGGCGTAGGGGCATTGGGCCTGAGCACTAGCAACAGCTCGGCAAACGCGAACCCCACCGTAACGCTGACGACCCGGAGCGGTAACAGCTGGGTGGTGGCCGGATTTGGGGAGAAGAATGCCACCACCTTCTCACCCGGTACTGGCAACCTGCGGGACAGCGGCAGTTTCACGGCGACCACCACCGTGGGTGCGGCCGTGAATGACAACACCGCTGCCAGCCCGTCCTCGGTCACGAATGCGGTCACCATAAACACCTCTGGCTCGTGGGGAGCCATCGCCCTGGAGTTGCAGCCCTCCCTCGCTTCCGCCCCCACGGTGAGTGCGATCTCACCCAGCTCCGGGACGAGCAGCGGGGGCACGGCGGTGACCCTCACCGGCACGGGCTTTGCCGCTGGGGCCACGGTGAGCCTGGGCGGAACCGCGGCCACCAATGTCACGGTCGTCAGCAGCACCTCGCTCACCGCCACCACAGCAGCCCACGCCGCCGGGGCGGTGGACGTGGTGGTGACCAACTCCGATGGTCAGAGCGGTACCCTGACGGGCGGCTACACCTACACACCCGGTGGGATAGTAGCGATCAGCTTCGTACAGGCTCGCGGCAACGGGACGAACTCGGCAAGCAACACGGTGCTGATGAACACCACAGCGGGCGATGATGTGATCGTTGTGGTTGCCTTTGGCAGCACAACCCCCAGAGTTACATCGGTCAGAGATAGCGGCGGATCCATTTATACATTGATCGCAGCTGCTAACAAGGGCACAGGCGCTCGCGTAGAGATGTGGGCTACACACAGGGCAGCGGCCTCGACCGCGGTCACCGTAAATCTTTCTGCCCTGGCGAAGAATCGGGTGGAAGTGGCCGAATACTCTGGCGTGGGGACGCTCGGCTTAACAGCAACGAAAACCGGATCAGGCAGTAGCCTCAGCATAGCCCTAACGACGGCGAGCGCCAATAGCTGGGTGGTAGCTGGGTTCGGGGAGAAGAATAGCGCCAGCTTCTTGCCCAGCATTGGAAATCTACGAGATAGCGGTAGCTTCACGATCTCAGGCGCAACTGTCGGAGCGGCATTTAATGACAATACTGGTGCCAGTCCATCCTCAGTTACGAATGCTGTCACGACCAACACCACAGGTCTATGGGCAGCCACTGCCCTAGAGTTGCGGCCCTAGTGTACTGTTAACAAATTGGATATGACGATCTGCGCTATGCTTTTTATATGGCCTGCGCAGCACCACTTACGGTAAGCGACCGATACCATTGAACTCAAGCGCTGGGTACGGGCTCCTTCTACGCAACAGGGCATCGTCATGCGGGCTAAGATAGTGCTCGCCGCTCCTTTGGGAACTTCCAATGTCCGCATAGCGGACGACCTCTCCATAGGACGCCCCACCGTCCTTCTGTGGCGCGAACGGTTTGAGGAAGGCGGACTTGCGGCACGCGAAATCAAAGAAGGCCTCGGCAGGAAACGGAGTATTCCCGACAAGAAGATAGAGGCAATGATTGCGGATACCCTGCACGGCACCCCACTCCACGCAACTCATTGGAGTACGAGGACATTGGCCAAAAAACACGATGTGAGCAATGTATTCGTGAAACACGTATGGGATGCGGCGGGATTGAAGCCGCATCTTGTGCGGACGTTCAAAGTATCAAACGATCCTCATTTCATAGAAAAACT
>QHOM01000199.1 GCA_003218785.1 Verrucomicrobiota bacterium | reverse complement strand
AGTCCGTTGTTTTGGCGACCAGCGGCTTGAAGAAGGTAACCTCAAAGTCACGGGCTTCGAACTCGACACGACTGGTTTCACCTGCCCTGAGCCGTTGAAATCGGCTTTCGGTGCGGTGCGGCGCTGCACTGATTTCAACACGACGAACATCGATGCCGACATCGTCCATTGCCACACTTGGTACAGCCATTTTGGCGGGATTCTCGCCGAAAAGAATTACGGAATTCCGCTTGTGATCACGGTCCATTCGCTCGAACCGCTCCGACCGTGGAAACGCGAGCAGCTTGGCGGTGGCTACGAATTCTCGCTTTGGATTGAGAAAACTGCGCTGGAAATGGCGGGCGCAATCATCGCCGTTTCGGGTGAAACGAAGCGCGACATCGAACGATTGTTCCATGTTGATCCAGCGCATGTGCACGTGATTCACAACGGCATCGACTTGAAAGAATATTACAAAGTCGATTCAACCGACGCACTCAAGCGCCACGGGATCGATCCCAATAAACCCTACTTGTTGTTCGTTGGCCGGATAACGCGGCAAAAAGGAATTATCTATCTCGTGCGCGCCATTCAGTACATGGACCCCCATTTTCAGATCGTGCTTTGCGCCGGCGCGCCCGATACGCCTGAGATCGCCAGGGAAATGAAAGACGCCGTTGAGAGCGCGACAAAAAAGCGCTCTGACATCATCTGGATCGCAGAAATGCTTGATCGGAATGCGGTCATAGAACTTTATTCGCACGCCGCCGTGTTCTGTTGCCCATCGATTTACGAGCCGTTTGGCATCATCAACCTCGAAGCAATGGCATGCGAGACAGCAGTGGTGGCGAGCGCAGTCGGCGGAATTAAAGAAGTCGTCGTGGACGGAGAGACCGGCTTCCTGGTTCCCCTCCAGCAAATGAAAGAAAGCCCGTTCGACCCACTCGATCCGGAAAAATTTTCACGTGATCTTGCGGCAAAAATCAATCAGCTCATGGGCGATATAAAGTTGCGCGAGAAATTTGGGAAAGCCGGTCGCAAACGCGCTGAAGAAAAATTGAGCTGGTCCGCAATCGCGCAGAAAACGAAAGCGCTTTACGAATCGTTACTTCACTAGGGAGAGACTCTGTTGACCCAACGAGATCTTGCTGCAGCGGCGGTCTGTGACGGATTTCACAAAACCCATCTGACGTTCTTCGAAAATAGGGGTAATCTTTGTATCGTTTCGAGGTTCCTCACTTCGCTCGGGATGACAAGCCTGTGTGACGGTCGCAACCTCCCCGTGGACCTTGCGCGGGTCGATACGCGCTTTAACGATTCAACGCTTTAACGATCCTGTCATGTTCGTCGATCGAATCAAAGTCTTTGCGCAAGCCGGCAATGGTGGGCGCGGTTGCATCAGTTTTCGCCGCGAGAAATTTGTGCCAAAGGGCGGACCGGATGGCGGCGATGGTGGGCGCGGCGGCGATGTGATTCTGCGCGCCGATCGACATGTCGATAATCTTTCGAATCTTTTCTACGAGCCGATCATCAAAGCGAAAAACGGCGGCCACGGCATGGGGAAGAAGATGCACGGGCGTTCAGCGCCGCCAATGATCGTGAAGGTGCCGGTGGGAACGATCGTGTGGCAAGCCGAATATCCAACATCGAATGAAACGGCACGGGATGGGCTCGCCGAGCCAGCAACCACCGCTCATCAGGCCTCAATTTCTGCTCTTCTTGTCGATCTTACGCGTGATGGTAAGGAGTTTGTTCTATGCCGCGGCGGCGCGGGCGGAAAGGGCAATGTGCACTTCAAGAGCTCGCGGAATCGCGCACCGCGCCAATACACCGAAGGCGAAGAAGGCGAGCAGGGCAATTTCTTACTGGAGCTGCACACGATCGCGGACGCTGGACTAGTTGGTTACCCAAATGCGGGCAAATCGACACTGCTGCGAGAAATCTCGGCCGCGCGTCCAAAGGTCGCGGCGTATCCGTTCACCACGCTGCACCCGGTTGTCGGCGTCGTGGAATTTCCCGGTTATCGTCGGGCGACGATTGCCGACCTCCCTGGTTTGATCGAAGGCGCGCATCGTGGTCTTGGACTGGGGCACGAATTTTTGCGGCATATAACGCGCTGCCGCATTTTACTGTTTGTCGTTGACATTGCCGGAAGCGAAGGCCGCAATCCCATCGAAGACTTAGCAAATCTTCGGCGCGAGATCGATCTGTACGATCCGACACTGTCAAAACGCCCATGGTACATTATCGCGAACAAAATGGATTTGCCCGCAGCGCGAGAGAACCTTGAAGCCCTCCAACATCGATTTCCGACTGTCGAAACTGCCGCAGTTTCAGCGCAGACACATCAAGGCATGGAAAGGTTAAGCAAGAAATTAGAGAAGTGGTTGGCAAAAGTGCCGCAACGGCAAGCCATCAACCCGGGTAAGACGGATACGATTTCTTTCGGCAATTAATGGTGGACAAGTCCGGAATCCCCGACGACACTTGGCGCTCTGTTATGGGTAGGCGGGTCATAGCAAGCTATTGCTCTAGCTTTCTCAAGCCGGAGATGCTGCACATTTATCGGCAGGTAAAGGCACTGCGCGGCGTCGACACTTTTGTCGTGACCAAGGAGGTCCAAAACGCAGAAAGATTTCCCTTCCCCGATGTCGAAGTTATTCCAAAGCGGCGCACTAACCTATTGGTGCACGGCTGGCTGAAATTCGTGGAGCGACGCCCGCCCATTGTTTATCGCGGCGAGTATCAAACGCTCGATTCATTATTGGAACGGCATGGCGCCGATCTCATGCACATCTATTTCGGCCACACCGGTGTGCACCTGCTTCCATTCATCAAGCAATGGGATAAACCATGCGTGGTGTCTTTTCATGGGGCCGATGTGGCGCATAAACAGGACATCAAAGACTACCCGGCGAAGTTGCGCCGTCTCTTTGATGCGGTTCCGCTGGTGCTTGCGCGTTCCCAATCGCTGGCTGAGCGACTAATCCACCTGGGCTGTCCACCCGAAAAGCTACGGATCAATCGCACTGGGATCCCGTTAGATGAGTTTCCATTTATAGATCGGCAACCGCCGTCCGACGGCAAGTGGAGAGTAGTCCAGGCGTGCCGATTGATTCCGAAAAAAGGCGTGGCGACGAGTTTGCGCGCGTTCGCGATTTTCAAGAAGGACAATCCCGAAGCGGAATTTTTCATCGCCGGCAAAGGACCTTTGCAGCCGGAACTAGAAATGCTCGCCGCCGGGCTTGGGATTTTCAAAAACGTACACTTTGTCGGATTTCTGTCGCAACCGAAGCTGCGGGAGCTTTACGCGAGTTCACACCTGTTTTTGCACCCGAGCGAAACATCGCCGAATCAAGACCAGGAGGGAGTGCCGAACTCGATTTTGGAAGGGATGGCGACCGGATTGCCCGTGGCTGGGACGCGGCACGGCGGAATTCCGGAAGCGGTCGATCACGGCCGCACGGGGTTGCTGGTGCCTGAAGAGGATCACGTCGCCTTAGCGAACGCCATGCAGGAAATCACACACTCACCTGGCCTCCTGGCGGAGATGGGATTGCGCGCGCGTGCCGCAGTGATCGATCGATTTGAACAGGACGCACAAGTCGATCTGCTCGAATCGTTCTACGAGGAAGCGATCGCCATGAATGGCGCGGCCGAGCCCGCAAAATCCAAGCCGATAAGCCAACTCGCTCCGCAGTTCGCCGAGGGGGTGCCGGCAGAATAGAGATCGTACCAAGAATTCTGTTTGTCATTTAGGCAAAACGCGCTTTGGTATGCGCGACGCAAGCGTCCCCTTGTGTTGAGTGCTCTGGCCCACGCCGCCGTCGCACCGACTAAAAAGGTTGGGCCGCCGCATTTCTACGAACCGAATGCAGCACTGTACTTTTCCACGTTTATCATTGTCGATTTTCGCGCTCTGTTGCGGTGGTATTTTTGCGACGTCGACAATCGTAGCCGAGCCGGCAGTGCCCGGGCCAGAAAAATCCGAAATGCTGCCTTTGCGGCCGGCTGAGCTTGTTCATATCGGCAAGTTTACGATCACCAACTCGATGCTGGTGACCTGGGCAGTGGCAGCGGGAATTATCATTTTCGCGCAGTTAGCAATGCGTAACATCAAACCGGTTCCAAGCGGAGCGCAGAATTTTTGGGAATGGCTGGTGCAAAGCCTTTACGAGTTTCTTGAGAACATCATCGGTCGCGATCTGGTCAAAAAGACGTTTTGGTTTTTCGCCACGATCTTCATCTTCATTTTGTTCGTGAATTGGTTCGGCCTCATTCCGGGCGTCGGAACGATTGGCTGGGGACATTATGATCCAGCAACAGGCGCCTTTCATGTCGATCGGCCGCTTCTGCGCGGCGGCAACGCCGATCTCAATATGACGACAGCGATGGCCGCAATTTTCTTCATGCTCTGGTTTGTTTGGGCGATTCAAGCCCAAGGCGTCGGCGGATTCTTGCTCCATCTCTTCGGACCAAAGGGCGAGACTTCGGGAATCGTGAAAATACTGATGATCATTATTTTCTTCATGGTGGGCTGGCTTGAGGTCGTCTCGATTTTGTTTCGTCCAATCGCTCTCAGCTTTCGACTGTTTGGAAACATTTATGCAGGAGAAAGTATCATTGAAGCTTTATCGAACATGGTGCCTTTGCTGTCGTGGCTGATTCCGATTCCGTTTTATTTTTTGGAGGTCCTGGTAGGATTTGTACAGGCGCTCGTCTTTATGTTGTTGACGGCCATTTTTACGCTGTTGATTGCAGAACACGGACCGGAGAAGGCACATTGAAATTTGAGCGGTCTCGGAACGGGATCGCTAAACTAACCACAAAGCAAAAAAACTATGATATTACCACTATTGGCAGAATTGAGCGGAAGCATTCACGTCGGTCTCGCCGCGATGGGCGTAGGAATCGGTATCGGCCTAACGGGTCTGGGGATGACGACGGCAGTCGGTCGCAACCCTGGCGCTTTTACGCCAGTCCTCGTGCATGGAATTCTCGCAATCGCGCTGACAGAGGCGATTGTTTTCTACGCCCTTTATCTTCTTGCCCATTAGTTCTTTTCAGCCCGGAGGCGATTGCCGCCGCGCTTGAAGTTTAATCATGAATGTGATGATTGCCGCCGCGAGCGGAGGTTTTACCGACATGTTACGCGATACGGCCGAGACCTTCGGCTGGAATCCGTGGCTCTTTTTGTCGCAAGTAATCAGCTTCGTGATTGTCGCATTATTGCTGCGTCGTTTTGCTTACAAACCGATTTTGGCGGTTCTCGAAGAACGTCGGCGACAAATCGAGAAAGCCCAACTTAACGCGGAGAAAATCAAGAGACAACTGGCCGAAGCCGAACAGCGGTATGCGGAAATTTTGACAAGGGCAAACGCCGAGGCGCAAAAGATGATCGATGAAGCGCGTGAAAGCAGCGCGCATCTGGCTGAGCGCAAACAGCAGGAAGCGATTGCGGCGGCGGAGCAAATCATTGCCAAAGCGCGCGAAGCCAGCGCGATCGAGCACGAGCGCACAATGGAATCTTTGAAGCGCGAACTGGGGCGGCTGGTCGTAGATACAACCGCAAAGGTTACGGGCAAAGTGCTTACGGCCGAAGACCAGCAGCGGTTGCAGGAAGAAACAGCCCGTCAACTCGCTTCGTAGCGAGTATCCCTTGCGATAATGAAGATCAACAAGGAAGTCCGCCAGCTTTCCCGTGAAATGCTTCGAGCGAGTTTCACTGACGGCCAGCTCGATTCCGGCCGCATCGCATCGCTCGTCGACTCGCTCATCGCGAGAAAACCTCGCAATTACACCGACGTCCTGAAAAATTACAGGCGGCTGCTTCGACTCGAAGTGGAAAAACGCCACGCCCGAATCGAAACCGTGAGCGAGGTGGATCGTGAAACCAGTTCGACGCTTGTCGCGAATCTGAAGAAAAAATATGGCAGCGACCTGACGACTGAGTTCGTCGTCAACCCTCAGCTTCTTGGCGGAATGCGCATTCGGGTCGGCAGCGACGTTTGGGATGGAACTGTGCGCAATCGGCTCGAACAACTTCAGCAACAACTTTAATCAATCAAAATCATGAGCAGCATACTCGAAGAGATCGAAACTAAAATTGAGGGGCTAAAAACATCGACAACGAAAACCAATGTAGGGGTCGTGCGTGAGACCGGCGATGGAGTCGCGCGCATCGAAGGCCTTAGCGACGTCATGCTCAACGAGATGATCGAGTTTCCAAACGGAGTATTCGGTCTCGCATTGAACCTCGAAGAAACTGAAGTGGGCGCCATTTTGCTGGGCGAAACCACAAAGATCGCGGAAGGCGACGAGGTACGAACGACAGGGAAACTATTGCAGGTTCCTGTGGGCAAAGCACTGCTCGGGCGCGTTGTTAACACGTTGGGCCAGCCGTTGGATGGCAAGGGCCCAATAAAGACTGACTCGTTCTATCCTCTTGAAAAGATTGCGCCCGGCGTGATCAGACGCCGCAGCGTGAATCAACCGGTGCAAACCGGCATCATGGCGATTGATGCGATGATTCCGATTGGCCGCGGACAGCGGGAGCTGATTATCGGCGACCGCGCGACTGGCAAAAGTACAATCGCCATCGATACCATCATCAGCCAGGCGCGCTTGAACAAGGCTGCTGAGGATCAAGGCGACAACAATTATCGGCCGCTCTATTGCATCTACGTCGCGATCGGTCAGAAAAATTCCAACGTAGC
Source organism: Verrucomicrobiota bacterium (assembly GCA_003218785.1). Classification (GTDB taxonomy): domain Bacteria; phylum Verrucomicrobiota; class Verrucomicrobiia; order Chthoniobacterales; family UBA10450; genus Udaeobacter. Next base: position 2,939 of record QHOM01000199.1, on the reverse strand, counting down.
GCGCACTCTCGCCGTTTTGGAAAAAGAAGGTGCCATGCCGTACACAACAATTATCTCCGCACCGGCGTCCGACACAGCTACCAACCAATATCTCGCGCCATTCGCGGGCGCAGCCATGGGCGAGTGGTTCATGGATAATAGAATGGATGCGCTCATTGTTTTCGATGATCTGTCGAAGCACGCGGTTGCGTATCGGCAGGTTTCACTCGTGCTGAAGCGGCCGTCTGGGCGTGAAGCCTATCCAGGTGACGTATTTTATTTGCATTCACGTTTGCTCGAGCGCAGCGCACGCATGGCCGAGGATTTCGGTGGCGGATCGCTCACTGCGTTGCCGATTATTGAGACGCAAGCTGGCGACGTTTCCGCTTATATTCCGACAAACGTGATCTCGATCACGGACGGTCAGATTTATCTCGAGACCGATCTGTTTTATCAGGGCATTCGGCCAGCCATTTCGGTTGGGTTATCTGTAAGCCGGGTTGGTTCAGCGGCGCAGATCAAGGCCATCAAACAGGTGGCCGGCAAAGTGAAGCTTGATCTGGCGCAATTCCGGGAGTTGGCTGCGTTTGCGCAATTTGGTTCCGATCTGGACGCGGCGACGAGAGCGCGACTCGATCGAGGCCAACGCATTGTCGAGCTTTTTAAGCAAAAACAGTACAACCCAATCCCGGTGGAAGAACAGGTCGCCGTGATGTGGGCGATGCAAAACGGCTATGTCGATCCTGTTCCCGTCGAGCGCGTCAAGGAGTTCCAGCTAAAACTTCAGGATTGGCTGCAAACGCGCAAAGAAGGATTGCTCCGAGCGATTCGCGAGAAAAAGGAGCTCAACAAAGACCTCGAGTCGCAACTGAAAGCGGCGCTCGATGAATTCAAATCCACTTGGCGATGATTTCGCTGCAGGCATTCGATCCAACCATGGCCTCTAACCGCAAGATCGCCGGCATCGAAAGCGCGATTTACTTGCTCCGCGGCCAGCGAGTCATGCTCGATTCCGATTTGGCTGCGATTTACCGAGTTACAACGAAGCGACTCAATGAACAGCTAAAAAGAAATCGCAATCGGTTTCCCGACGATTTTGCGTTTCAGCTTACAACTGAAGAGTTTAGAAACTCGAAGTCGCAGATTGCGACTTCAAGTTTGATGTCACAATTTGTGACATCAAGTGGACACGGCGGCAGGCGCAAACTTCCCTGGGCATTTACCGAGCGTGGCGCGATTATGCTGGCTAGCGTGCTCAACAGCGACATCGCTGTTCAAGCAAGCATCCGTGTCGTCCGCGCGTTTGTGCGTTTGCGTCAAATGGTTGCGGCGAACGCGCAACTCGCGGCCAAGCTTGAAGAGTTGGAACACCGCCTCGATTCGCACGACGAGGCCATTGTCGATCTTTTTGCTGCGTTGAAGCGTTTGCTCGAGCCTCCTGAGCCGCCCAAAAGGCGAGAAATCGGTTTCCATGTGCGAGAAAGGACCGCGCGCTACCACGCACAGAGCAACAAATCAAAAATCAAAAATCGAAATTCGAAAATTCCTTAGATGGCGAACACGCAGGACATACGGCGCCGAATCAAATCGATTCGCAACACCGCGCAGATTACCAAAGCGATGCAAATGGTGGCTGCTTCCAAGATGCGCAAAGCGCAGCAGCATGCGCTTGCCGGACGGCCGTACGCCGCTTTAATGAATAAAGTTCTGGTTTCGTTGCAAAAACGGACGGACCCGAAATTGCATCCGCTTTTGGAAATCCGGCCGGTTAAAAAGGAACTGATTCTGATCATCAGCACCGACAAGGGGCTCTGCGGCGCGTTGAACACGAATCTTTTTCGCGAGGCCGCGAACTTTGACCAGGCTAAACCAGCCTTCGTGGTCACGGGAAAGAAAGCGCGGCAGTTTATCGCGCGGACGAAACGGGAGCTGCTGGCTGATTTCGAACTCAAAGATTCCCCTAGCTTTGTCCAAACCAAGCCAGTCTCGAAATTTTGCACGGAAAAATTTCTTAAACACGAGGTGGACAAAGTCTCCGTGCTCTACACGCATTTCATCAACACGATCAATCAACGGTCGGTGGTGCAGACGCTTCTGCCGATTAGCAGTTTTGATTTGCCGAAGAGTGAAGCAGCCCAGGCGGCAAGTGAAGACGCCGATCCAATGGTAGGCTACTTGTTCGAGCCGAACGCCGAGGTCGTCCTTGATTCGATGCTGCCGTATTATATTTCCTACCAGGTTTTCCAAATGATCCTCGACGCGCGCGCGTCCGAGCACAGCGCGCGAATGGTGGCGATGAAGAACGCGACCGACAACGCGAACGAATTCATCAAGGATCTCACTCTCGAATACAACAAGATGCGTCAGGCCGGTATTACCACCGAGTTGCTAGAGATAGCCACAGCGCAAATGGCGCTCTCTTAATCAATTTTATGAACACAGGAAACATCGTTCAAATCATCGGTCCCGTTGTGGACGTGGAATTTCCGCACGGGAATGGGTTACCAAAAATCTATAACGCGCTCGAAATCGAGTACGAGGTGAATGGCAACGCGACGAAGCTCACCCTCGAAGTCCAGCAGCACCTGGGTGAAAACTGGGTCCGCTCCATCGCCATGTCTTCTACCGAGGGATTGAAGCGCGGGATGAGCGTCACCGATACTGGCGGGCCAATCACGGTACCAGTCGGAGAAGCTGTGCTCGGCCGGCTTTTCAACGTGACGGGCGATCCAGTCGATAATCGTGGTCCGGTAAAATTTGAAAAACGTTATCCGATCCACCGCCCAGCGCCGGCGTTAACCGAACAGGACACAAAGGTGCAGATCCTCGAGACAGGAATCAAGGTCATCGATCTTGTTTGCCCATTTTCTAAGGGTGGCAAGGTGGGCGCATTCGGTGGCGCGGGCGTAGGCAAGACGGTTATCATCCAGGAATTGATCAACAACATCGCGATGAAGCAT
>QHOM01000198.1 GCA_003218785.1 Verrucomicrobiota bacterium | reverse complement strand
ACCACCGGACGCCAGACGCGATGTTGCAATCCGAGTCTCGCAAGCTCCTGATCATGTGTGCCCAGGACGTAATCGCGTTCAGTCGTCACGAATGCATTATTTCATGCACCGTTCAAGCAGGCCACGAGAATTAAAAGGAATGCCGACGATTGCCACATTCCAAGCGATGGAACGTGCCACACGCAGACCGCCATGACCGCTTTACCGTGGCTGAAAAGCGTCTCCTGACGAAGGGTCCGGCCCCGAAGAAATCTTTTGCGTATTCGTGGCAGCGGCAGCTCTTTTAGCAGCCCATCTGCCTCTCATTGCTGCGGCCAGTTGCGCACGACGTTCCGGTGTGAGGTTGAGTTTTCTCTTCACCTTCTTGGCGACCCTCGGTTCTTTCACGGCGGCTGGCTTTGCAGCAGGAGCAGTCGCTTTATTTGTACTCTTAGCCGCGGACACGGTTTCTGCTGCTTCAAGCTTTCGTTTCAGCCTGGCGAGCTTCTTCGCACCTTTTTGCATCCGAGCTTCGAGGCGCCGGATCCGTTTCTTGAGATTTTTAGCCTTTTTCATATTGGATGACGAGTCGCTACGCCGACCGCTAATAGGAATGACGGCGTGGATTTTGAGGTAATCACGAAACCTCACCGATGTCACGTCTTTCCTGGCTATTATTCAAGCACTGAAAAGCTCCGCGAAGAGGACACAGTGAGCTACTCAAGGGGAAAATATCAGCAGTAAAAATACGGCGAGGAGCAGCAAATGGATGCAGCCCTGTAGAACATTTGTTTTGCCACTGGTAAAGGTAACGACAGTTACAGCCAATGTTAGCAGAAGCAGCGGAAGATTGCCGCCTTGCACGCCTAGCGTAACTGGTCGTTTAGTGATCAATCCGATAGTCAGCACGGCCGGAACGGTTAGTCCGATGGTTGCTAGCACCGATCCGAGCAGAATGTTTACTGAACGTTGCAGCTGATTGTTCAGTGTGGCATGGATGGCGCCTAGTCCCTCCGGTGCAAGCACCAATGCGGCGATGATTGCTCCGCCAAACGCCTGTGGCATGCCAAATTGCTCGATGCTGTTGTCCAACGGGATCGCGAACTTTTCCGCCAAAAGAACGACGGCAAGCAGATAGAGCACCAGCAACACTGCATGAACGCCCGTAGAGCGGACCTCGAGTTGGTGATGACCGAATTTTGTCGCCACTGCCACATCTTTTGATTCCATGAAATACTGGCTGTGGCGCATCGTCTGGATAAGGAGGAAAATTCCGTAAAGCGACACCGACACCACCACGAGGAAAATCTCCTGTTCGGTGGAAAATGTTGGTCCGCTCGTAGAGGTGGTGAAGCTTGGGAGGACCAAACCGAGCACTGCCAACGCCATGATGACGTTGAGATATGCGTTAACGCCTTGGAGATTGTAATGCTGCTCGCGATAGCGCAATCCGCCCAGCAATAGTGACAATCCCACCAAACCACCGAGCGCGATCATAACTACAGCAAACATCGCGTCTCGCCCGAGAGTCGGGTTATTCGCGCCATGCAGCATCGCCGTGGAAATCATCATCACCTCGACGCTGATTGCCGAGAGAGTCAGGATCAAAGTTCCATAAGGTTCGCCGAATTTAATGGCAAGACAGTCGGCATGCCGCACAACAGAAATTGCGGACAAAAGAATGACTGCAAACAACCAAAAAAAGATAAGCACCAGCAACATCGGATGCGTGGCCTCTTCGAGCGGTCGATTTCCCATTGCAATAAGAATCGCTGCTGTTCCCAGGCTAATGAGCAGCACAAATTCAGCACGTACGGCGCTTAGGAAACCCTGGCCATTTTTTGCATTAGGGTTCCCTTCTGTCCTTTCAGACATGCGGGCGAGCATATCGAGTCCGTCTCAGCGATGCAATCAAGCGATGACGGCGCCCTAGCGTAGCGTAAGCGTCCCGCTTGCGCCCTGTGGGAATTTCGCAAGCGGGGACGCTCGCGCTACCCTACTCTTTCTTTTGGGCAAGCGGCAGAAATTCCTCACGGGCGACCTTGCGGTCTTTCACCGTGTAAATTCCCACTTCAGACATCTGCATTCGCTTCTTGGACGCCTTCTCGGTGACGTCGATATCGAACTGCACAACAAAAGTATCGCGGGCCACGAACGGTCCGCCCACTTTCACGTTGTGCACTTCCATGTTTTTCTCCCACCACTCGGTTTTGCCGCGCACCTGATCAATGCCGCGCATTTCTGCCGGCATGTTTTCCATCTCGCGCGCCTCCACACTGACGATGTCTTTCGCATAGAGATCGTCCACGGCCTTCATCCATTCGCCGTTGCGGCAATAGTCCACCAGCTTTTTTCCAACTTCTTCTGTATTCATGTTTCCTCCCTTGTTTAGCTTTTACCATCGTTCATCAAATCTTATCGTTTGTCGAACGGCTCCATTCCAATTCGTGCGCACGCAACGTATCGCAAACGTACCCGCTTGCGATTGCGTCACTCGCAAGCCAGAGGCTCGCGCTACTTTCAGCTAACCGCCCGCGATGGCACCGATAATCACAAACGGCTCCGACCCCTGTGCAATCGCGTTGGGCAGCGGAGCATCAGGCGATTCATGAGATAAATCTTCTCCGCTGGCAAAAAATCGCACCAATGGCCGGCGCAATTGAGTGACGTGATCGCGCATTGTGCCGCGGAGCATCGGATAGCGAGTCTCGAGCGCGTCGAGCACTGAGCGTTGAGTCACGGGATTCGCGACATCGAGTGTCACTTCACCGTCAACACGCGCCAACGTGCGTAGATGGGGCGGGAGCACAACACGAATCATGGCAGGGTCTGCACCTCAACAGAAAGCACGCCCGGAAGATCGCGAACAATCGGCTTCCAGTTATCGCCTGCATCGGCCGATGCGTAAACCTGTCCGCCGGTCGTTCCAAAATAAATGCCGCACGGCTCGAGCGAGTCAACCGACATAGCATCGCGCAGCACATTCACGTAGCAATTGCGTTGCGGCAGACCTTTCGTCAGCGCTTCCCATTCGTCGCCACCTGTTCGGCTACGGTACACGCGCAACCTGCCACTGGGCGGATAATGCTCGGAGTCGCTCTTGATCGGCACGACGTAAATCGTCTCCGGCTCATGCGCATGAACGTCGATCGGGAATCCGAAATCACTCGGCAAATTATCGCTGACTTCCTGCCAGGAATCGCCAGCATCGTCAGTGCGCATCACGTCCCAGTGCTTTTGCATGAATAACGTGTTCGGACGCGACGGGTGCATCGCGATGCGATGGACGCAGTGACCAACTTCCGCTGCCGGATCGGGAATGTACTGTGAGTGCAGCCCGCGATTGATTGGGCGCCATGTTTTTCCGGCATCATCGGTGCGAAATGCACCCGCAGCCGAGATCGCGATGAACATTCGTTTTCGATCTTTCGGATCGAGAAGAATCGTGTGCAGACACATTCCGCCCGCGCCAGGTTGCCACTTCGGTCCGGTATCGCTGCCGCGCAGGCCGGCCAATTCGTGCCACGACTTGCCGCCGTCTGTTGTACGGAATAAGGCCGCATCTTCGACGCCGGCGTAAACGGTGTCCGGATCGCCCAGCGCCGGTTCCAAATGCCAGACGCGTTTGAACTCCCATGGATGCTGTGTTCCGTCGTACCACTGGTGCGTAGTGAGTGGTTTGCCCGTTTCAGCCGAAGTATCGTACACGAACTTGTTGCTTTCGCCTTTGGACATGCCGTCAGGGTTTTTCAATTCCTCGGCGCTGCTGCCGGGCGTGTTCCAGGTTTTGCCGCCGTTGTCTGAGCGCTGAATGATCTGCCCAAACCAGCCGCTGGTTTGCGAGGCGTAGATGCGGTTCGGATCAACCGGCGAACCTTTAACATGATAAATTTCCCAACCCGCAAAATGGGGGCCGTTGACCTTCCATCGTTTGCGCGTGCCATCCGCGCTCAGAATGAACGCGCCTTTCCTTGTGCCGACTAATACTCGAATTTTGCTCATTTATTTCTCCTGTTTTGATTTGTGCTCGGTTGACTTGATGAATTTGTCGTAAATTCGCGCTTAGTGCTTTCCGATTCCACCAAGAAAGCGATCGCGAACGAGGTTCAATTCAATTTCAGCCCTGACAACGGGTGGCTGTTTCAAGCTCATGGCGCGTAATTCGCAATCGTGGTCAATCTTGATTCTCTGCCATCCGCGCTTTGACCAGCTTCTTCACCAACGTCGCCGGCAAGGGTTTGCCCGGTGAAAAGCGAATCGTGCCTTGTCTGGAAATCTTTCAGGTCATCCTGAAAGTCTTTCAACGTAGCCGAACTCATCGGGTAGAATGAGCAATGATTCGCCCAGGCGCCAAAGGCAACAAGTGAGCGCCCGTCAGGGCGAAAAGCAGGAAGTCTGTAACTGATGCATTCCTGCGCCTTCGGCGCGGCGGAGCGGATGGTTTTGCGAAGCTTTTCGAGGGCCGCCCGCTGATCGGTTTTGATATTCCTCAAATACTCGTCAATTATTTTAGGTTTCCGGTTGGTTGAAGCCATGACTGTTGGAGAATTACTTTCCCGTTAGGCGGCCTTCAACTTGTTGATGTCGAGTTTTACCATCTTGAGCATGGCCTCCATGACGCGCTCTGATTTCGCGGGATCCTTGTCGCTCATCAGCTCGCCCAGGATGGTCGGCACAATCTGCCAGGAGAGTCCGAATTTGTCCTTTAGCCAGCCGCACTGCACCTCTTTGCCGCCGGCGGAGAGTTTCTTCCAATAATAGTCCACTTCCGACTGCGTTTTGCAGCTTACGACAAACGACACGGCTTCGGTGAACTTGAAATGCGGACCACCGTTCAATGCGATGAATTCCTGACCTTCGATCTCGAACTCAATCGTCATGACCGATCCTGGCGGTTGTCCGGCTGCCTTTTCTCCCGTTTTATCGTAGCGGGCAATTTTCCTGATCTTCGAATTCTTGAAAATTGAGCTGTAAAACTTCACTGCCTCTTCGGCGTCATCATTGAACCCCAAAAATGGCGTAATTTTTTGCATCTATTTATTCTCTTGTTGATGGTGGATACTGCTCGAATTTCGGAATTGCGGGATCCATTTGATCCCACGGTTGCGCGTCCGAAACGAAAATATCCATTTGCGGACGAAACCAACTCGGGTCGTCCAGGCTGCCCGCGTTGATCCCGACAAATCCCGTGGGGTGCTCGTCGAATTCCCCGCCGGTAATTCGCGACCCGCACTCGGGACAAAAACCGCGTTTGTGCCTGTCCCCGCCAAGCCTGGGTGTGAAATGGTAACGCAATTGTCCGCGCGTCAATCGAAACGCCTCTGCCGGAACTAAGACTGCGGCAGCGAATCCGCCGCCGGTCACGTGTTGGCAATCGCGACAATGGCATTTAAGCATCATGAGTGGCTCGGCCGTGCATTCGTAACAAATCGCGCCGCAAGAGCAGCCACCGGTGAGCGGAATGTTCATAGAGAGTTTTACGGCTGATCGGAAATTTCAGCTTCGACAAGCTTCGCCAGTAGCGTCAGCGATTCCTGCCAGCCGAGGTAGCATGCCTCTGGGGGAATAACAGCAGGCACGCCTTCCTGCACGATGTTCAGCTCCGTTCCGCAGAAAACTTTTTTCAGCGTGATCGTCGCCTGCATTTCCCCGGGCAGGTTTGGATCGTCAAATTTGTCCGTGTAGCGAATGCGTTCGGGCGGCGTCAGTTCGACATACGTTCCGCCGAAGGAATGGCTCTTGCCTGTGCCGTCCGTTTGGCGGAAGCCATTTGGCCATCGCGTCGGGATCCAGAAACGCGCGGTAAATTTTCTCCGGCGTCGCGCGGAGCACTCGGTGGAGTCGGATGGTGTTTGCTGACATGATTTCTTCTCCTTTCGATTATTTGGCGTTCGTGTCGGGCTCGATAAGGCCGAAGACATTGCCGGCTGGGTCTTGCGCATACGCAAGCCAGCCGATTTTCGGAATCGCCATTTTGGGAACGCAGATTTTTCCGCCATTTTGCTCAATCTTCTTTGCGGATTGATCAAGCGATGAAACGCCAATCGTGTTCAGCGTGCCCGGACTTTGGCCTTCACGCGGACGCGTGAGCCCGCCGTTAATTCCTGGTTCCCTATCATCGCCCGTCGTGACAAGCCAGTACTCAATCGGGCCGCCTTCAAACTTTTGGAACTTCCAGCCGAAAACATCCTGATAAAATGGACGGACAGCGTCTGGATCGTCGGTGTAAATTTCGAAATGAACTACGCGTGGCATATTTAATCCCTTCTGAAGAGTTAGTTCAGTTTGTGCTGTGATGGTCAGTAACGATCGTAGTGGCGGACCCACTCCATCGTAAAGTCGAGATGATCCTCGTCGCGACCTTTCGGCACAAAATCGAGAAAATTGTAAGCACCGACCAGAATATCGAGTCCGCGCGCATACGTGGAATAAGTGTGGTAAACGTCGCCGTTCTCATCTTTGTAAAACACGCTCAGCCCGGGCATTTCCTCACTCATTAGTTCCTGCGTCCTATAGTTGTAATACATCTTTCCTTTCGCCTGCTCTTCCTTGGTCGCTGAGACGTGATAATCGAAATTGAAATCGTTGTCGTGCGAGGAGATCCACTTGAAACGCCAACCCATCCGTTTCTTAAACGGTTCGATCTCCGACAGCGGCGCGCGCGAAACAACCGCAAAGGTCACGTCGCGATGCGGAAGATGCCAGTTGGCGCCGTCAAAATGATCCGCGAGATACGAGCAGCTCTTGCAACCTTCTTCCCATCCAGGGCCGAGCATGAAATGATAAACAATCAATTGACTGCGCCCGGCGAAGAGATCGGCCAGCGTTTCCCTGCCGTCCGGTCCATCGAAAACGTATTCCTTATCTATCTTGACCCGTGGTAGCTCGCGGCGATGCTGGCTGACTTCGTCGCGCAACCGTGTCAATTCCTTCTCACGCGTCAGCAAGTCCTTGCGTGCGACCAGCCACTCAGCTTCTGACACGACTTTGGAGGGATTCGTTTCTCTCTTGTCTGTTTTCGGTTCCAATGTCTCGATTTTCATTTTGTCTTTCTCCATTTCGTTTTCTTTGATGATTTTGCTTGGTTTTTGAAAAAAAATCTTTTCACGCCAAATGCAGTGAGCCCGCTAGTTGAGCTCGCGCCGACGGCGATCAAAGCCATGTTTGCAACACAAACAGGGCACATGATCCGCCTCCTCTCAGATTTCTAGGAACGAATGTTTTAGTCATCTCAACTAATATGACGAACGAAAGAAGCCGTTCAGGACATTAAGGATATGAAATCGGACAAAAAAAAGTTTGGATGGCGATCGTGGTTTGAAAGCCGCTGTAGCCCGAAAGCATTCGAGGCGTTGATCGGTTGCTACGCGCCTGCGACCTCAGGCGTCCACGATAGTTTTGAATCCGCCGTACATCATTCGTTTCACGTCGAATGGCATTGCCTTCGAACCTATCATCTTCGCTAAACGCGGATCTTTCATCACCCCGGCATTGACGCGATCGCGGTGGGCGCGCGACTTGAACACGATATAAGAGAACAGTACGTCTCGCCGGGCTTGGTCTTGATTCCGCGCGGGAAGGGCTTTCCCATTTTGATGTTCAGGTCATCGCCGACGCACTCGCCGAATTCGAGCGCGCCGTGATCCCGCCACACTTTCCCAGCCTTCTGGGCCATACGGCGATAGACGTTCACGTTCTTCTTCGGAACAGGGATTACAAATCCATCGATATAATGGGCCATAGCCTTGAGTTTTAGTTGAGAGCAAGTGTTGAGAGGTTGGATTGGTCACACTTGCGCGAACTGCGCTTCTGTTCGCGCCTCGGCACCAATAGGACACTCGCCCGCCACAGGCCTGACTTCCACACGTATGCCATACGGGAGACCGGGGCATTCCCTGGCGATTTCAACCGCTTCGTCCATCGTGGCGACATCGAGAAGAAAATAGCCGCCGATTGCCTCCTTGGATTCGGCGAATGGGCCATCGGACACGATATGCTCCTTACCCGAAACGATTTTCCCCTCGCGCTCCAGTGGATTTCCGGCAACCGCTTTGCCCTGTTCGGTCAGACGTCTGAACCAGGCCATCCACTTTTCAGAGACTTTTTGCATCTCCTCAGGCGAAAGACTTTTGCGTAACTCGGTGCCGCGAAATAGCAGCATGTATCCGTTTTGATTCTGTGTGCTCATAGTATTGCTTTTAGCTGATAGTTAATTGTTGATAGTTTTTTGGATGTTTCAATGATACGACGAACAGAGCGCGCATTCGCGGGACAATTATTTTGCATTTCCGTCGCTCTCCCAAATCCCGAACGCGTTGCCCTCGGTATCCTGGCAGACGGCGAAGTAACCCATCTGTGGCACGGCAGTTTTGGACATGCAGATTTTGCCGCCGAGTTTCTCGATTTTTCCTGAGAATTTAGCGACTGAATCCACACTGACGTAGCTGGTAATCGGCTGTTGCGGCTGTTTGCGCGCCATCAGCGCGCCATCAGGAGTCTCATCGGCGCCTGCGGTGTCGATGTGCCAGTACTCCTGCGGCCCTGGGAACCTCTCGATTTTCCAGCCGAACAACTCGCCATAAAACTTTTTGGCCCGTTCGACATTGTCAGCCGGGATTTCGAACCATACGATGCTCGCAGCTTGTTTTTTTGTAGAAGTGCTCATGTTTTGCCTTTCTGTTGATGTGTGATTTTTCGTTCTGTCGGAGATACGACGAATGTGCGCGCCCGTTTAGGACAAATTTTTTCCTAATTCAGCAGTTTCGCCATCGACGCAACATTGGAGTCGTTTCAAAAGGAAAGCTCGCTCTGATTTGGTTTCCGCCAGTTCAAACGATCTCCGAAATTGTTCGGCAGCGCTTTGGAGCTTGCCCGTCCGCATTTCGAATTCTCCCAGCACAGCATAGAGCAAATAATACGAGCTCAGTTTATTGAGGCCCCGGATGCCTTCCACAGCCTGAAGTCCCGCTCTTGGTCCGTGAATGTTGGCAACAGCAACGGCACGATTGAGGGCAACCACCGGCGACTGGTCGAATTCAATCAGCCGATCGTAAAGCGAAAGGATTTGCTGCCAGTCGGTGGACTCGTAGTCCTTGGCTGCGCAGTGACAGGCGGCGATTCCCGCCTGCAGATGATATTCACTGAGCTCGTCACCTGCTGCCGACTGCGCCAAGTGGAACATGCCACGCGCGATTGTCGCTTGGTCCCATCGCGTCCGGTCCTGCTCTTTCAAGCGCAGCAGATTGCCCTCGCTGTCCACTCGCGTCGGGATACGCGCGGCATTCAGCAGCATCAACGCCAGCAACGCATGGGTCTTGGGCTGATTGCCGATCGGATGTTGCGCCAACAATCCCGTCAGGCGAATCGCTTCGTTGCAAAGTTCTTCGCGAACCAGATTTTCCCCACTCGACGCTTTGTAGCCTTCGTTAAACAAGAGGTAGAGCGATTGCAAAACGCCATCCAATCGCTGTGTTAATTCCTTCGCGTCTGGGATTTCAAATGGAATTCGCGCCTGACGGATTTTTTGTTTCGCGCGCGTCAATCGCTTTGCAATCGCTGCATCCGTGGTGAGAAATGCGCGGCTGATCTCCGTCACACCGAACCCGCACAGTGTCTTCAAAGCAAGCGCGACCTGCGCGTCTGCCGGAATCGCCGGATGGCAGCAGACGAACATCAATCGCAAACGGTTGTCGGCAATTTCCTCCTCCGAAAAAATCGCCTCGTCCGGCGCTACGCCGTCGCGGTCCATCGAACGAATAATTTCAGCTTGTTTGCTCTGAAAGACTTTCCGGCGCCGGACGACATCCAGCGCGAGGTTGCGCGAAGCGCGCATGATCCAGGCGGACGCATTTTGTGGAACTCCGTAAAACGGCCAGGTCTGCAACGCGCGCGCCAGCGCTTCCTGGACGACATCTTCAGCGAGATTGAGGTTCTCAACTCCGAATATTCTCGTCAACGTCGCGACCATCTTTCCCGCCTCGTGACGAAAAAGGTGTTCCACCAATTGGGACACGCCGTCCGATTCTTGCACAACGGTTTTCAAGGGCACCGCTTCTGCCATACGCTCAGGGCGCACAAAAACAACAAACTGTAATTTGGACCAGAGGCCTTGAGGAACATGACTGACCCGTCCGCTGCCTGGGCACGGCTAGTTGTCCACCCACTTCTGTTTCAGAGCCGTTCTTCTTCCAAGTCGTACACGTCGAACCAGTGGTGCACCACCCGGTTACGCGGAACGAATTGTTGAATGTAATCCTCCATGTATTCCTGGAGTTCCAAGGGCAAATCGCTCAGGTGCAGGTCACGCTCTTTGTTATTCCAGGCAATGATCTCGGCGCGCGGTCGTTTCTTGGCATGTTCGCCGATCCACGCAGTTATCTCATTGTCAGTCGCGCCGGCGGCGACAAACGATCGGAACTCGTCGTAATCAATCTCAGCGAACTTTAGCCAGCGCTGATCGAGCGGACAATTGGAATGGTATTCGCCTTCCCAGCCGGCAAGCACCGCACGGCATTTATCCACCGCCCGCGCCGCCAACACATAGTCGGCCAGCGTTTCCCGCGGGCTGCGTGGGAATTGTTTGCCGTCGCGCAGATCGCGGGCCAGCAACTTCACTTTTTCGAGGTTCTTATCCATAGATTTTCTCCTTCTTAGTTATTTGATTTCGCCCTGCCACTCCTGATCTAGTCGAGATTTCATTGTTTCCGCATCTTCTCGGTTCTCCTCGCTCTTAGCCTTTTGGTTTTTCAGTCGGCTTAACCTGAACCTGAATACCCTCGTGCAAGTCATCGGTGGGGTTGATCACGACCTTTGTGTTTTCAGTCAGGCCATCGAGCACTTCCAAATTCGTTCCGAAATCGCGCCCGACATGAATATTTTGCCAGTGAATGCGATTCTCGTTCACAAGGATTGCAACCTGCGGCCCTTCCGTTCGAAATAGGAACGCATTGGCCGGGACGACGATCGGCGCGTTTTCATCCACCAACAGAAATTTCACCTGCCCGTACATGCCGGCATAAAGCTTGCCTTCATGATTCGGGACTTGTACCTCCACTTGCATCGTGCGCGACTGCGGATCGAGCGCGCCGGCGGTGCGTGTGACTGTGCCGTCGAAATCTTGCCCGGGAAATTCCTGCACTAGAATTTTCGTCGCCAATCCTTCGTGCATGGAAGGCGCGTTCGTTTGCGGCACGTAAACATAAACGCGCAGCGGATCGCTCTGCACGATCCTGAAGAGCGGTGTGCCCGCGTTTCCGGTGCCAGCTGTGACAAGCGTGCCAACATCGATATTTCGCGCGGAAATGCTTCCACCAAAAGGCGCGACGATTTCTTTGAATCCTTGCGTCTTTTGCAATTGCTCGAGGTTCGCGCGCGCCGCTTCGGCAGCTTTTTGTTTCTCGTCGTTCTCCTGCGCCGACACGACTTTTTTCTCAACCAGATCGCGCCAACGATCCGCCGTCACCTTCGCGATATCATAGTTTGCCTTGGCTTGCGCGAGTTGCTGATCGACTTCCGGCGTTTCGATCTCGGCGAGCAATTGGCCCTCTTTAACGTTGTCGCCGATGTCCACTTTCCAATCTTTCACGTAGCCGTTTGCCCGCGGATAAATAGTCGTCTCCTTGAATGCCTGAAAGGTGCCGGGCAAAATCAGGTCCTTTGGTTTACGGTCTCGTTGCGCGCTCACCACGTTCACCTCGAGTTGCGTCGCTTGTTTGGTGAACGCTTTTTCCTGGCCGCGCTCTTGGACTCGCCGCCATACGCCGATGGTGACGAGGAACGCCAGCACCGTGACTGCAGCGATCGGTCCCCAAACTGCAACGCTGCGCACCGGCGGGTGGGTAGGGACGCCGCGCTGCGGCGTCCGCGCATGTCCATTTTGTTCGCCCGTGGCATATCGATCTTCTGCGTCCGGCGGCTCCTTCGGTCGCGCTCTACTTTGTCGATCTTCCGCGCCATTGTGACGATGCTTGCGATGCTTGGTCTGGTTCATGGCACCGGCTGTTCTCCTTCAACCCCGCGTTGCTCCTGTCGCTCGAACTCTTCGTCTTCATCGCAAGTAAACTCCGCTTTTCGCAACATGCTGTAAACCACCGGCACGAAAAAGAGCGTGGCGAAAGTCGCGAATATCAAGCCGCCAATGACGGCGCGGCCGAGTGGCGCGTTCTGTTCGCCACCTTCGCCGAGCCCGAATGAGAACGGCAGCATCCCGATGATCATGGCCAGCGCAGTCATCATTACCGGACGCAGCCGAGTGAAACCGGCGGAGAGCGCGGCATCATGCGAACTTTTCGGCTTGTCGCCGCAACGTTCGTCGTTGGCGAAACTGACAACCAAAATACTGTTTGCGGTCGCGACGCCGATGGCCATGATCGCGCCCATGAGCGACGGCACGCTAAGCGTTGTGCCGGTGATAAAGAGCATCCAGATGATGCCGCACAACGCGCCGGGCAGCGCCATGATGATGATGAACGGATCGGTCCACGATTGGAAATTGACCACCATCACGAAATAAACCAGCACGATCGCAAACAGGATTCCCGCGCCGATGCCGGCAAACGATTTGTTCATGCTCTCGACCTGCCCGCGCACGTTCAGAAAAGTGCCGCGCGGCAAATTCTTTTTCGTTTGATCGAGAATCTTGTTCACCTGGCCAGCCACGCCCCCGAGGTCTCGGCCTTGCACATTGGCGAGCACGTCGAACACCGGCTGCACGTCGTAATGGTTCACAATGATCGGTGATTCGCGTCGCTCCACCGTGGCCAGGTTTCCCAGCAACTCCGGGCGCGGCTGATTGGGCGCCACCACCGGCGTGTTTTTCAAATCTTGCAGCGTGTCCATTTTATATTGCGGCGTTTGCACAGCGACCTGGTAATTCACGCCGTTCTGAAAATTGAGCCAGAAGTTCGGTGACGCCTGGCCGCTGGAACTGAGCGAAATTAACATTGTGCGCGCGACGTCGTTCTGGCTGAGACCAATCTGCTGCGCGCGGGTGCGATCGACATTCACCCGCAAATCGGGCCCGTGCACGACCTGGTGCACGTGAACATCGGCCGCGCCGGGAATTTGCGCGACGTGTTCTTTGATTTGGTTCGCAATCTCGTAACCCCTTGGGTCGCGACCCGTGACCTGAATGTCGATCGGAGCCGGAATACCGAAATTCAAAATCTGGCTAACGATGTCCGGCGCGGCAAAAAAGAACTCCATGTCTGGAAAATCGCGGTGCAATTTCTCGCGCAGGATGTGCATGTATTGCGCAGTCGGCTTGTGCTTTGGAGTGAGCGCGACAAGAATTTCGCCGTCAGCCTCGCCGATGGTGGCGTTGTCGCTGAAGGCGAGGTTAATTCCGCTGACCGGTAGACCGATGTTATCGAGCACGTTGTCTATTTCGTCCGGCGGAATCACTTCGCGAATGGCGCGGCCAACTCGATAAAAACGCTCCTCCGTCGCTTCGAGGCGTGTCCCTGCCGGCGCGCGCACGTGCAACCGAAATTGCGCGGCGTCCACCACCGGAAAAAAATCGCGCCCGAGAAACGGGACCACGCAAAGTGAAATAAGCACCATCGCGCCCATGGCGATAAACACGATCTTGCGATTCCCAAGGCACCAGCGCAATGCATCGACGTAGTGGTCGCGGATTTTTTCGAACCCGCGATTGAAGCTTTCGTGAATTCTGTTTAGGAATCCCGAGACTTTTCCAAGAAAGCCGCGTGATCTTTTCTTCGGACGTTTTGTGCGCTCCTCCCGGGGTTCATTGTCTATCTTCTCTTCGCTGCCATCATGCTCGCCCAGTCCGTGCGCGAGGCTGGTATCGATTTCCTGGAGATGCCCGCGCATTAGAAATTTCACCATCGTCGGGACGACCGTGCGGGAGAGAAGATAGGAGGCGAACATGGCGAAGATGACCGCCATCGCCAGCGGTTGAAAAAGAAACTTGGCGACACCGCTTAGAAAAAAGATCGGCACAAACACAATGCAGATGCACAGGGTCGAAACGAAAGCCGGCACGGCGATCTGCATCGCGCCGTCGAGAATCGCACGTATCATCGGTTTCCTCATCGCAAGGTTTCGATGGATGTTTTCGATCTCAACCGTGGCGTCATCGACGAGAATGCCGACCGCGAGCGCCAGTCCACCCAGTGTCATGATGTTGACCGTTTGGCCGAGCGCGCCCAGCACGATGATCGAGCACAAGATCGACAATGGAATTGAGGTCGCGACCACGAGTGTCGAGCGCCAGTTTCCCAGGAAAAGAAGAATCATCAGCGCCGTGAGACACGCCGCGATTACGCCTTCGCGCAAAACGCCGTTGATGGCCGCGCGCACGAAGATCGATTGGTCGAAAAGTTGCGTCATCTCGAGCTCCTTCGGTAGCGTCGCTTGAATACGCGGCAGCGCCTCCTTCACGCGTTTGATGATGTCGATGGTGGATGCGCTCGCGCTTTTCAAAACGGTGAGGAGCGCAGAGCGGATCCGGTTTTGCGCGACAATGTTCGTCTGCACAGCGAAGCCGTCCCGCACCTGGGCGACGTCGCGGATGTAAACAACCGCGCCGTTCACCTGCTTGATCGGCAGATCGTTCAACACTTGCAAGACCTCCGGACTGGAATTGAGCCGCACATTGTATTCACGGTCGCCGATTTTTTGCGTGCCGGCCGGCAGAATGACGTTCTGCACATTGATCGCGTTGCTAACGTCGGTGGGTGAGAGTCCCTTGCCGTAAAGTTTCGCCGGATCGATGTCAACCATGATCTGGCGTGATTTTCCGCCGTAGGGCAACGGCACCTGCGCCCCTTGCACGGTGGCGAGCTGTGTGCGGATAAAATTCAAGCCGAGATCGTAGAGTTGCTGCTCGGAAAGCGTTTTGCTGCTCAAGCCCAATTGCAGAATAGGCACGTTGGACGCGCTGTATTGAATAATGAGCGGGGGCGTCGTGCCCGGCGGCATGATCCTCAAAAGCGTCTGGCAAATCGATGTGATCTGCGCGACGCCCGCTTCGACTTTCGCGCCTTCATGAAAAAAAACTTTGATGACCGCGACGCCGTTGTAACTCTGCGATTCGATGTGCTCGATGTCGTTCACCGTCGTGGTCATGGCGCGCTCGCAGACCGTGACGAACCGCTTTTCCATTTCTTCGGGTGCGACGCCCGAGTAGCTCCAGATCACGCTGACGACTGGGATGTTGATGTTCGGAAAAATGTCCGTGGACATCCGCGCGATCGTCACGATCCCGAGCAGCACCACCATGACGGCCACCACGGTGAACGTGTACGGACGCCTAAGAGCTAAACGAACAATCCACATGAGATGACCATTTTAGATCTCGAAGAGAGGAGTCTTCCTTAAGGAGATCGGCCATCGGCGCCTGTTCGGCCTCACTCTTTGAGCGAGAAGAGTTCTCATAATGCGGTTCCGTCTCTCTCAACCAAACGTTTGAAATTGCCGAGATACTCTTCCACTCTTCGCGACAGACTCGGCGGATCGAAAATCGAACGTATTTTCAGAGTCACTTCCGTGTCTTCATTGGAGCGCGGCTCGAAACAAACAACGCCCGACATGAAACCGTTGGAAGGAGAGCGCCAGGCTATCCGGCGCTCGGGAATTCGAAGGACAATCTGAAAGACACCTTGCTGTTCGTTGCTCCGGCAGCTGCCGGACCAGGTGTAAGAAAAGTGTGTCTCATCAATCCTTTTTACATTTCGCAGTGGCGTGATGAATTTGGCCAGATCTTCAACGCGCGACCATTGTTCGTACGCTTTGCCGATAGGCGCCTTCACGATGACGGAATGTCGCGCTGCGTTCATTTCGAACGCGGCGGGATCCATCGTCTGTGTCGAGTTGTCAGGCGGAGAACCGTCCATATAGGTCCCTCGAAAAAACCCGGCTCCATCCGTCGGTGAAGTTAAAGAGCGACATGTTGAGCACCAGCATGGGGTCATGCCTGCGGACACGTCTTCGAAACATCTGGCGAATGGCGGGCCGTGGAGTGCTTTGGTGTAGTTTTGTTTTCATTTGTTATTTTGTTTGCTTCCAACGCTAGACATGGCGGTGCCGTGTCACCACGGAGCGGTGGGAGGATTTTTCACTGCTCCACAAGAGAGAGCCGATGACACCTCTTTCGAGGGAGGAAACAAAAGTGGCGCGCTGGCGGAGGATTGTTAGACTTTGCTATTCGCACGCGCACACCATATCAACCGGGTTGAGGCGGCTATTTGCACGAACGATTCAATAGTTATGAAGCTCGACACAACGGCAGCGGAGCAGACCATGTTTGCCACCGCTGATCTGTCTCATGGCGAACCCGATTCCCGCGCACAACCGTGCCCGCATGCCGAGGATGACAACAGCGCAGCGAAATACCTATACGAGCTGTCCCGTGATGTAATCTTGTTCCTGGATCGCACGGGAAAGATCCTTTGCGTTAACCCGTGCGGCATCCAACTGAGCGGCTATTCAGCAGAGGAATTGCGCGGGGCGAATATCTTCGAGCTCCTGCTTCTTCCCGAGGACCACTCCGCCGTTCGCCAAATGCTGCAGGATGCGGTAAACGGCAAGGCACGCGAATGCGAGGTTCGGTGGAGAACGAACGACGGCACCACTGTCCATTTCGACGGCGCATCTGTTCCACGCCTTTCCGCCAACGGAGAATTTTTGTCTGCGCTCTACACCTTGCGGGATGTGACCGAGCGTAAACGCGCGCAAGAAGACCTGCGCAAAAGCGAAGAGAAATATCGGGACCTGATCGAAATTTCGCCCGACGCAATCTACGTCGTTGATGCTAATGGCATCTGCGTTCTCGGGAATCGCGCAGGTGCCGAGCTGGCTGGAATCCCTCGGGATGAGGTGATTGGCACGCCGGTCACCGAGACTTATCTTCCGGAAGAACGCCACAAGTTTCGGGAGCGGCTCGATCAATTAAAAGCGGAAGGCACTCTGCGATTCGAGAGAAAGTTCGTGCGCAAAAACGGGGACATCGTTCCTGTGGAAGTTTCCTTGTCCGCGGTACGCGGTGGATGTTTCCAGGCAATCCTGCGCGATATCAGCGAGCGCAAGCAAGCGGAGGCGTTGTTCACCGGTGAAAAGCGTCTTCTCGAGATGATCGCGACCGGCGTCGCGCTCAAGGAGATTCTGAATGCCTTGTGTTTGATTATCGAGGAGTTTCGCAGCGGGACGCTTGCTTCCGTCTTACTGCTTAATCCTGATGGTCTTCATTT
>QHOM01000197.1 GCA_003218785.1 Verrucomicrobiota bacterium | reverse complement strand
GAGGATCGTGCTGGCGTGCAGGCGACCTATTCTGGCCTCAAGCCGTTTGACATCTCGCTTGGAGGCGGCGTCACGGTCAAGCGCGACTTTGATTTCTTTCGCGCTGAAGCGAGCGCGAAAACGAGGCCTGCGCCGTTCGTCAAGTTCGAGGTGGAAGCGAAGTTCTAGGGAAATATTTCGTCGAGCTTTCTCGCTATTGCCTGACTGCCATGGACTTTCAGCCTGCCAGTCATATAAGCCCATGTGCCTTTGAGTTTGCCGTTGGACATGGCGACCCAATCGTTGTCGCTGGTGATAAACGTGACGCTCGGATTCTCGATTTTTCCCTTGCCCATCTTGTAGGTCCCGTCGTTCACGTCGATCCACCATTCGCCGCCATTCGGGCCGCTGAGTTCCCACTGATAACGCGCGTGAACCCCTTTGGCTTTGTCGGCCTTGAAACTCTGCCGCATTCCATCGAACACCTGCTGCGGTGTCGAGGCATCGGCCTCGTTCGATTGTGCGCCGCCCGCGCTCAAACTCAACGCCGTAAATATAGTCGCTGTTGCTAGACAGAAGCGCATACTTTCTTTCATCATTTCATCCCTTAAAACAGCATCGTTCCTCCGAGTCAAATCGGCTGTCTGATCGGGAATCTGTTGTAGCGGTAGCCATGTCATTTGAAAATCATTCGATCTTGTCTATCTGCGACGATTAATACAGGTCTTCCCGCCGATGAGTGAATGCCGCCATGCGGCTTCGGACGGAATTGATAACATCGTTCGAGATCTCAGCTTGAATCAACTCTTCGCGATCGACCGACGCAGCCGCAACAATTACGCCGTACGGATCAATGATCGTGGAGGTACCGCAGAACGTAACTCCGTTGTCGGTTCCCACTCGATTGGCGAGAATGAGATAGCTCTGGTTTTCAATCGCACGCGCCAGCGCCAGGATTCGCAAATGCTCCACTCGAACGAGCGGCCACGCTGAGGAAGTAATGAACAAGTTTACGCCGTGCCGAACGGCGAGCGCGCGACACATCTCCGGAAATCGAAGATCGTAACAAATGCTCAGCCCGAGGTTGAACTTGCCCATCTTGCAACTGACGAACTCATTGCCCGGTGAAAAGCAGGTGCGCTCGTCCAGCGGAGCAGCCGTCACCAAATGAGTCTTGCGATATTTGGCGACGACTTTTCCGCTGGCATCGACGAACACCTGCGCGTTGTAAACGGACTCGCCGTCGCGATCTGAAATCCCGCACACGATTCCGAGCGCCAATTCCTTGGCAATCTCTTGCAGTTCCGGCACTGCGCCCTCTTTCCAAGCCGCAGCATGTTGTTTGATCGTTGGCATGGAATAGCCCGTATCGATCATCTCGGGGAAAACGACCAGCTGAACGCCGGATTGCTTTGCTCGCGAAGAAAATTCGCGCACTTTGCCAAGGTTTGCCGCACGATCACCCAGAACGCAGGAAATTTGGGCGGCAGCAATTTTCACGATGTGATTGTCGATCTTAGCACAAGGTCCGATCGAGCGCGCCGATCCGGCGAGTCTGTGGCCAGCGCAATGCGACGCCAAGCACGACCAGGATTGTCCCGATGCCTCCGGCGACAACCGAAATGACCGGACCAAACAGCGCGGCGGTCAATCCCGATTCGAGCGCGCCGAACTCGTTGGATGTGCCGATGAAAATGTTGTTCACCGCAGAAACGCGGCCGCGCATTTCGTCTGGTGTCACCAGTTGCACAATGGACCCGCGGATGATCACACTGACACTATCGAACGCTCCGATCAGAAACAATACGACGAGCGAGAACCAGAACGCCTTGGATAAACCAAAGATGATGGTCGCGATGCCAAAAGCGGTCACGCACCAGAGCAAGGTCTTGCCCGCGTGTTTCATCGGCGGCAGATGCGCCACCACGAGCGCCATCGCGAAAGCGCCGATCGCGGGTGAGGCGCGCAGCCAACCGAGTCCGACAGGTCCGCAGTGCAGAATTTGGTCCGCGAAAATCGGCATCAGCGCCGTCGCCCCACCGAGTAGGACGGCAAACAGATCCAACGTGATCGTTGCCAGAATTACCTTTTTGCGGAGTACGAACCGCATTCCCGCGATAAGACTTTTCCAAGTGCTTGCACCGGTCTGGTCCCGCACCTGCGTGCTGCGATGGATCGGAACAACCAGAAGAAAAAAGGAAAATGCGCAGAGCGCATCCAGCAGATAAACAAATGGGAAGCCAATATACGCGACAAGCAGGCCGCTCATGGCCGGGCCAACGACTGATCCCACTTGAAAAATACTGTTGTTCCAGGTGACGGCGTTCGCGAACGCATCGCGGGAAACAAGCGTCGGGAAAAACGAACTACGCGCCGCCCAACTGAATGTGCGCGCCACTGCTCCGATGAAAAGGAGCAGGTAAATCAGCGGGATCGAGGCATCGTCAAAATGGAACGCTGGATGATGACGCTCGAAGACGGCAGCGATCGCCGCCAGCGCGTGATTGCTGCCGCGCAATACCGCAAACTCAGGAATGGAGAGATGCCTCCAGGAAACGAGCGCGAGCCCTATGGACGCGAGTGCGCTGAAAATCTGCGAGATCAGAATAATTCGTTTTCGACTGAATCGATCCGCCAAATGGCCGGCAGGCAACGACAAGGTAACGACCGGCACTGCGATGACCAACCCGACCAGACCAAGAGCGGTCGCAGAATGCGTGCGCGCGTAAAGCTCCCATTCCACTGCCACCGCCAGCATCAGACGGCCAGTGATCGAGAGTAAATTACCGGCCGTAAACAGGCTGAAATCGCCGAAACGGAAGGCTGCATACGGATCATGCGCTCGAGGCTCCAATTCGACTGGCGAGGGAACCGCCGGGCGCTGACCCTCCGGCGATTGATAGGAACTCGAATCGATTCGCTGCGGCATTTTCGGGCGCGGGCTTCGAACGCGCGCCCGAGATTGTAGATTGAGCGGTCAGAGTCGCAACCCGGGAGAAGCGAGAAGGTACAGCGCGCTTTCGGTCCGAAAGGACAACGATGCCCGGCTGAGAAAAGTGCCAAAAGGCCGCCTTTTTTTCTTCCCTTCCCCAAACCGACTAGGGTAAAGTCGGCGGCTTCAGGAAAAATGGATAACATCATCGAGGCGAGAGAACTGCAGATTGAGCGCAAGCATTTCTACGTCGAGCTCCGTGAGAACGAGCGCGGGAAATTCTTGCGTATCATTGAAGAAGCTCATGGATACCGCAATAGCATCATCGTGCCGAGCACCGGCGTGGATGATTTTACTGCGGCAATTTCTGAAGTTCTGACCAACAACGGAAGCGCGCCGTTATAAATCGACGGGCTGCAGTTTGAATCCCGTGGTGTAGAGGCGGCTGTCTCAGCCGCTGTTGGAGATTTTCTAATTTCGGTCTGCTGTAGAGGCAGTTGTATCGGCTGAAGCCTCTTGAATCCACAGGCGGCACGTCCGCCAGTCGGACCGACTTGTCCCGTGGCGAGCCCGTTCGACTTCGCTCAGGGCAGGCTCTGTCACTACAGCCGACTTTCCTTTCTTTTTGCTCGTCGCGTTGACACCGCAACGGGCGAAACTACTTTGGCGTCCGGCAGCCGCCGGGTCGACTGTCGGGTTTCTGCGCTTCCCACCATGGTCACAAAAAGAAAATCCACCGGTCGAAAAAGCAGGCCACGCTCAAAAACAAGATTTACACCAAAGGCGCGCACGACGGCTCTCGGAAGAAAAACGAAAACGCGGCGATACGTTTATTATTTCGGCGACGGGCACGCCGACGGGTCAGGCGGCATGAAAACGCTCCTCGGCGGCAAAGGGGCAAATCTCCACGAGATGACGCGCATCGGTTTGCCTGTGCCACCGGGATTCACAATCACCACCGAGCTTTGCAGTTATTTTTACGATCACAAACGCAGCTATCCGCCGCAGTTGGAAGCGCAGGTCGCAGATGCGCTGGCCAGGGTTGAAAAGTCCGTGGAGAAGAAACTCGGTGACAAGGAGCGGCCGCTGCTCGTCTCCGTGCGCTCGGGCGCGCGCGATTCCATGCCGGGAATGATGGACACGATCCTGAACCTCGGGATGAACGATGAGGTTGTGGAGATTGTTGCAGAAAAGACGAACAACGCGCGCTTCGCCTGGGATTCCTATCGGCGCCTTTTGCAGATGTACGGCGATGTGGTGATGGGCGTGCAGAAACGGCCGGGCGAAGACCACGAGCCATTCGAAAGCGTGATCGAACATTTAAAAGATGAACGTTACGGCAAACATGACTTCCCGGACGTGAGGTTAACGGTCGCCGATTTGAAGGAGCTGCTGCACCGCTTTAAGTCGTTGATCAAAGAACGGACCGGAAAATCTTTTCCGCAAGATCCAACCGGTCAACTTTGGGGCGCAATCGGTGCGGTTTTCGGCTCGTGGATGAATGATCGCGCGATCGTTTATCGGCGGAAGTACAGCATCCCGCACGATTGGGGCACGGCAGTCAATGTGCAAACGATGGTCTTCGGCAACATGGGGAAAACAAGCGCAACCGGGGTTGCATTCACGCGCGATCCTGCCACGGGAGAAAAAGTCTTTTACGGCGAATACCTGATCAACGCACAGGGCGAGGACGTCGTCGCAGGCGTGCGCACGCCGCATCCGATTGCCGATCTGGCGACGGAAATGCCGGCCGCGCACAAAGATCTGATGAAAGTTCGTGCAACCCTTGAACGTCACTTCAAAGACATGCAGGACCTCGAGTTCACCGTGGAAGAAAATCGCCTTTACATTTTGCAGACGCGGAACGGTAAACGCACCGGCCACGCTGCCGTGCGGATCGCTGTCGATATGGTCGGCGAGAGATTAATTACGAAAAAAGAGGCGGTGCGACGCATCCCGGCAGATTCGCTCGCTCATCTTTTGGCGCCGATTTTCGATCGGCAATCGGCAAAAGAAGCGAAAAAAATCGGCAGCGGTTTGGCTGCCGGACCAGGTGCGGCCTGCGGTCACGTTGTTTTCAGCGCGGAGGAAGCTGTCGTGCGCGCGGAAAAAGGAGAAAAGGTCGTGCTCGCGCGCATTGAGACTTCGCCCGAAGACCTGCGGGGCATGATTGCGGCGGAGGGAATTCTCACTTCGCGGGGCGGCGTCTCTTCGCACGCAGCGCTGGTTGCACGGCAGATGGGAAAAGTGTGCGTGTGCGGCGCCACAGGAATTCAAATCGATTACCGAAGCAGCACACTCAGCGCGAACGGCACGACGTTAAATCGAGGGGATTATATCTCGATCGATGGAACCGCGGGCGAGGTTTTTGCCGGCGAAGTCGCGACTGCGCCATCGGAGATAGTCCAGGTGCTGGTCGATCAATCGCTCGATCCGAAGAAGAGCGTCACGTATCAAGAGTACGCGAAACTGATGAAGTGGACGGATGAGTTTCGCACCCTTGGCGTGCGCACAAACGCCGATACACCCGAACAGGTGGCAAACGCAATCGCTTTCGGCGCAGAGGGGATCGGGCTTTGTCGCACGGAACACATGTTTTTCGAGGGCGACCGGATCGACGCGATGCGTGAGATGATTCTTGCGGGCACGAAAGCCGAGCGGGCACGCGCGTTGGCCAAGCTGCTTCCCTATCAGCGCGACGATTTCGCCGGCATCTTTATGGCGCTAAAAGGTTTACCTGCAACGATCCGGTTTCTCGATCCGCCGCTGCATGAATTTTTGCCTAGCGATCACGCGCAACAAAGCGAACTGGCAAATAAACTCGGCGTGTCGGCCGAACAAATCGCGCGGCGCGTGCACGAGTTGCACGAATTCAATCCGATGCTCGGTCATCGAGGCTGCCGCCTCGGCATCGTTTATCCAGAAATTTCCGAAATGCAGGCGCGCGCGATTTTTGACGCCGGTGCGGATGTGCAAGCGAAAGGGATCAAGGTCCACCCCGAAATCATGATTCCGTTGGTGGGATTCCCGCGGGAGCTAAAGCTTCAGATCGACATCGTCCGCCGCGTCGCCAGCGAAGTAGCGAAGGAAAAGAATGCCAAATTCAATTATCTGGTCGGAACAATGATCGAAATCCCGCGCGCTGCACTCGTCGCGGACCAGATCGCGCGCGACGCTGAGTTCTTCAGTTTTGGCACAAACGATCTTACCCAGACGACATTGGGAATGAGCCGGGACGATTCCGGCAGTTTTTTGCCGGCTTACGCGGAGCTTGATATTGTTGATACCAATCCATTCGCGACGATTGATCAGAAAGGCGTTGGGCGGTTGATGGAAATCACCCGCGACCTGGGCCGAAAAACCCGGCCAAATATTAAACTGGGAATTTGCGGTGAACACGGTGGCGAGCCGGCCAGCGTCAAGTTCTGTCACCGGCTCGGTTTGGATTACGTAAGTTGCAGCCCATTTCGGATTCCGATTGCGCGACTGGCAGCGGCGCAAGCTGCTCTCGCGAGTTAACGCATGGTCACGTTTCAGGACATCGAAGCAGCGCGCGGATGGATCGCTGGCGCAGTTTACGATTCGCCTTGCCCGCTTTCCATCCCGCTAAGTGAAATCACGGGCATGGAAATTTTCTGCAAGCTCGACAACTTGCAGCGCACGGGAAGTTTTAAGGAACGCGGCGCGCGGAATGCCCTTGCACAATTGTCCGCTGACCAGCAGGAACGCGGCGTCATCGCCGCCTCTGCGGGCAATCACGGTCAGGCGCTTGCCTACCAAGGCAAGTTGCTCGGCATTCCCGCAACAGTAGTGATGCCAAAATTCGCACCGCTTTTAAAAGTAAACAATTGCCAGAAACTCGGCGCGACAGTCGTTCTTCACGGAAAAGATTTCGGCGAAGCAAAAGCGCACGCGCGCGAGATCGCAAAGGAAAAAGGCCTCGCTTATATCGACGGCTACGATGATCCCGCAATCATTGCCGGCCAGGGAACGATGGGGCCTAGAAATCGTCGAGCAAGCTCCTGATCTCGAGGCAGTGATTATTCCCGTGGGCGGCGCCGGTCTGCTTGCCGGCATTTCTTTAGCGACCAAAACCCTGCGGCCAAACGTGAAAATTGTCGCTGTTGAAGCGGAGAACGTGGCGAGCTTTTCAGCGGCACTTGAAGCGGGCAAGCCAATAAAGATCGCAATGCATCCGACGCTGGCGGACGGGCTCGCCATTCCGCAGGCTCGAACGCGTTCCGAATCGCGAAGCCACTGGTCGATCTTGCCGTCACTGTGACCGAGGGACAGATCGCCCTGGCGATCCTGCGTCTCGTCGAACTCGAAAAAAGTGTCGTCGAAGGAGCCGCGGCAACGCCGCTCGCCGCGTGCATGTCTGGAAAACTGAAGGAGCTCACCGGCAAGCGAGTGGTCCTTTTGATTTGCGGCGGCAACATCGATCCCAATGTGCTTAGTCGTGTGATTGAACGTGGTCTCGTCGCCGACGGCCGCCTTGGCCGATTCACTGCCATCATTAGCGATCCTCCAGGTGGCTTGGCCGATTTGGCGGCGCAAATCGCTTCGACGGGCGCAAGCATCAAACAAGTTGTTCATGATCGCGCTTTCGCCAGTTCGGATGTTTCCGACGTAAACGTTCTCTGCGCGGTCGAGACCCGGAACCATCAGCATCTTGCCGAGGTTCGCGCGTTGTTGAAAAGTCAGGGGTCAAAACCTACGATTCAAAATAAATAATGTGGGAGCGCGCCGCGAAGATCGGGACACTGAGGTCCCTCCCACATTGAAAGGTTGAAGCGCGATTTGCCTTCCGTAGTCTCTTCAAATGAAATTGCGCGAACGAACGACTGATTTCGGTTCATTTGCGCGCCGCCACATCGGCCCCAGCGAAGAAGAAATGCGCGAAATGTTGCGTGACGTTGGCTTCGAAAATCTCGATGCACTGATCGCCGCCGCCGTCCCCCCAAATATCCGCTTAGATCGAGAACTGAACTTGCCGGAAGCGAAATCGGAGACGGAAGCACTGGCCGAGTTGCATGCGATCGCAAAGAAAAACAAGGTCGCGCGCTCATTTATCGGTGCGGGCTACTACGACTGCATTACGCCACCGGTTATCCAGCGAAACATTCTTGAAAATCCCGGCTGGTATACCGCTTACACCCCGTACCAAGCCGAGTTGGCGCAGGGCCGTTTGGAGGCGCTGGTAAATTTCCAAACGATGATGACCGATTTGACTGGGCTCGATATCGCAAACGCGTCTCTTTTGGACGAAGCGACCGCCGCCGCCGAGGCGATGTCGCTTTGTCATGCGGTCGCTTCCGGTCGAAACAAATTTTTCGTCGCCGACAATTGTCATCCCCAAACTATTGCCGTCATTCAGACCCGCGCGAAGCCGCTTGGCATCCAGATCAAGATCGACAATTACTCGCAGTTCAAATTCGATAACGCCGTTTTCGGCGCGCTCGTGCAATATCCTGCCACAGATGGAGCGATTTACGATTACGCTGATTTCGTCAGGCGGGCGCACGACGCGGGTGCGCTCGTCGTCGTCGCGGCGGATATTCTTGCACTGACATTATTGAAACCGCCGGGCGAATTCGGCGCCGATGTCACCGTGGGGAACACGCAACGTTTTGGCGTGCCAATGGGGTTTGGTGGACCGCACGCGGCATACTTCGCCACGCGCGACCAATTCAAGCGTCACATGCCTGGTCGTCTCGTTGGCGTTTCGCATGATGCCGAAGGCCGTCCTGCTTATCGACTCGCCCTGCAAACGCGCGAACAACACATCCGCCGCGACAAAGCCACGAGCAACATTTGTACGGCCCAAGTTCTTCTCGCTGTCATCGCCTCGATGTACGCGGTCTACCACGGCCCTCGGGGCTTGCGCGCAATCGCGAAGCGTGTTCATCGCTTAACGAGCCAACTCGCAGATGGTCTGCAGGCTCTTGGTTTCAAAATCACGCACGAGAACTTCTTCGACACGATTCGCGTAGAGGTCGAATCAAGCAGTACGCTTATCGAACACGCGCAAAAGGCGGGATGCAATCTCCGCGCACTTGGAGCGCGCGCCGTTGGCCTTTCATTTGATGAGACAACAACAAATCGAGACATTGAGTTGTTGATATCGATTTTTCGCGGCACGCGCGTTCGCGATTTCGCGGATCGCCGTGGCATAGGCTTCCAGCCTGTGGGGCAGCCGGGCGTCTCGCCTGGCGATTCGGCAGGCAAGATGCCCGCCTGCCCGACAGACAAGATGTTTGTGCCACGATCGCTGCTCCGCACCTCGAAGTTCCTTACCCATCCCATCTTCAACACGCACGACACCGAGACGGAAATGCTGCGTTATCTAAAAAAACTCGAATCGCGCGATCTTTCGCTGACGACTTCGATGATTCCGCTGGGCTCGTGCACGATGAAATTGAATGCCACGGCGGAAATGTTTCCGATCTCATGGCCGGAAATTTCCAAGCTGCATCCGTTCGCGCCCGCCGAACAGACGGCAGGCTACATGGAAATTTGCCGGCAGCTTGAAGACTGGCTCGCTGAAATCACCGGGTTCGCGGCGATTTCATTGCAACCCAATGCCGGATCGCAGGGGGAATTCGCAGGTCTGCTTGCGATCCGCGAGTATCATGCGTCGCGCGGTGAAGCGCATCGCAACGTGTGTCTCATCCCGACCTCGGCACACGGAACCAATCCAGCCAGCGCGGTGATGGCCGGTTTCAAGGTTGTCCCGGTTTCCTGTTTGAAAGATGGAGACATCGATCTCGCCGATCTTCGCGCCAAAGCAGATGAGCACGCCCGCGACCTCGCCGCGCTAATTGTCACGTATCCTTCCACACACGGCGTTTTCGAACCAACCATCCGCGAAATCTGCGACATCGTGCACACGCACGGTGGTCAGGTTTACATGGACGGCTGGCGTGGGACCAATCGGTGTTGCCAAAAATCTCGCGCCGTTTTTACCGAGAGAATTCATTCTCGATCCCGAGACCGGCCGAATCTTGTTCGGCGAAGGGGAGCATGGGAAGCGTCCGCCGATTTGGAGCGGCTCCGATTACCGCCACGGCGGAGGCAAGGGAGGTAACGTCGCTGCCGCGCCGTTCGGTAGCGCCAGCATTCTTACGATCACATGGATGTACATACGTATGATGGGCGCGGAAGGATTGAAACGAGCCAGCGAAGTCGCGATCTTAAATGCGAATTATATCGCCAAACGACTCGATTCTTATTTTCCCGTGCTTTTCAAAGGCAAACGCGGGCTCGTTGCGCATGAGTGCATCGTGGACCTTCGCCAGTGGAAAAGCGCAGGCATCGAGGTGGAAGATGTAGCAAAACGGTTGATGGACTACGGATTCCACGCGCCGACGGTTTCCTGGCCGGCCGCAGGGACGATGATGATCGAGCCAACAGAAAGTGAACCAAAACATGAGCTCGACCGTTTTTGCGACGCGATGATCTCGATCCACGCAGAGATCGAAGCGGTCGCGAACGGAAAGATGGATCGGGAAAACAATATCCTGAAAAACGCGCCGCACACCGCGCAGCAAATTGCTTCCGGAAAGTGGGACCGGCCTTACTCGCGCGAACAGGCGGCTTTTCCCGCGCCTTGGACTCGCAAACACAAATTCTGGCCAGCCGTCGCGCGAATCGACAACGTTTACGGAGATAGGAATCTGTTTTGCTCTTGTCCGCCGGTCGAAGAATTCAGCGAAGGATAATTACCCTTCGGGCGCGAGCTCGGGAGCAGCGACGACGCGGGTGGGGACAAGCCGTAGTCCTGCGCCGATTGTTTCCTCAGCCGCTCCGGGACCGGACTCGTGATATTCCGCATCGCTGTTAACTTGCCAGAGATCGTAAAGCTTTGCGTCCGCCAGAATATTTTCGACGCACAACATCGCAGTCATCATGGCATGATCCTGATTGTTGTATTTATGCATGCCGTTGCGACCGACGAGGTGCAGATTCGGATAACGACGGTCCAACTCCTCGCGGATGGTAGCGACGTGCCGCGCGTAATCGTCGTCGTAAACGGGATACGCCTTTTTCTGGCGAACAACGCAGCCATCTACGAAGTCCCCTTCCCTGGCCAGCCCGATCTTAACTAGCTCTCGCTTGGCGAGCTCAATCAAGTTGCTATCGCTCGAGTCCCACAGGCCGTCGTGCTCAAAGCAGAAGTATTCGAGACCGTAACAAACCTTATCTGGTTCGGGCACCATCTCCGGCGACCACGAACGGAAGTTTTGAACACGACCGACTTTGACGCTTGGATCGTGAATGTAGATCCAGTTGTCATCAAACATGTGTCGGTCTTTCAAGATCAACATGACGGTGAGGAAATCGCGATACTTAAGGCTTTCGGCTGCGCTCTTCGCTCGCTCGCTCACTGACGGGGTTAATCCGCAAACCAGTTCCCGCATTGGCGCAGACGAAATGACGTGTTCGGCCTCAACAGTATGCAAAACACTTCGTCGATCTTTGTATTCGACTGTCCAAGTCCCGGAAACTTCGTCGTAGAAGCAGCGAGTCACTCGGCAGCCCATCTCGAGTTTGCCGCCCAGTGCCTTCATCTTTTCCGCACACGCTTCCCACATCATGCCAGGTCCTTTTCGTGGATAGCGAAAGGAATTAATGAGCGTCTTAATTACGTTTGTTCGATCCCCATTATAGTGCTGCGGAATCAGCGCATTCTTGATCGCGCTACCGAGCGAAAGTCCTTTAATGCGCTGCGCGGCCCAGTCGGCGGAAATTTCTTTGCAGCACATGCCCCAAACTTTTTCAGTGTAACTTTTGAAGAACGTGGTGAAGAGCCGTTTGCCAAACTGATTGCTTACCCACTCTTCGAAATTACGTGGATTTCGCACCGGGAAGAGGCGCGCTTTCATCCACGAAAGAACACAAAGAACCGAGTTGAAAATGCCGAGCTTCAACAGCGCCTCGAACGGCTTCAGCGGATAGGAAAAAAATTTGCCGTCGTAAAAAATGCGTGACGAACGCGGGCGTACGAGCATGTCGTTCGGCAAAATCTCGGTCCACAAATCTTCGACTGCCTTAGATTTGGAAAAGAACCGGTGCCCGCCGATATCGAAATGAAAACCGTTGTAGGTCACCGTTCGGGAAATACCGCCCACGTAAACGGGATCGGCCTCCAGGACAACGACATCGACTTCCTCCTTTGACAGGAGATAGCCGGCCGTCAGACCTGCTGGTCCCGCTCCGATGATGACGACTTTGGGTTTCATCTTTTACGCAACCCAATTGCCCCGGGTGAAATTCCAGACGTACCAGCCCTGTACGCATAACCCTGCAGCGCTGAGCACCGCCACTGCCGCGATGCCGAATGCCCTAACGAGCACCGGCGGCGTGCGAAATTGACGCAGAAAATTCAAAAGCGCCAGCACGATCAGTGCATGCACTGAAAATTCGTAGCGGAGCATGCTTTCCATATCCACGCAGGCGACTCCGCTAACTGAGAGATAATAGATC
>QHOM01000196.1 GCA_003218785.1 Verrucomicrobiota bacterium | reverse complement strand
TGAATTTGCCTCTTCCAAATGTCGGATGATTTGGGCGCGCAATCGAATCGCGTCCGGAAGCGATTTCATTGCTAATGCTAGCTCGGAAAAACCGGGAAGGTTATAAAAGTTGGTGATTGATCCTAGTGCGATGACCAGATGATCATAGTCGACTTGTTGTGAGTCGTTGCGGTAACCGCGCGAAATAAGGACCCGCTTGTTTGGCAGGTCAATCTCGTTCACATCACCCACCATTACGTCGACCTTATGGAGCAGCTTCCGAAGAGGATTTACGATATTTGTGATTTCGAGATCGCTCGCTGCGATTTCGTGAAGCATAGGCGTGAACAGGAAAAAGTTATCGCGGCTAACGAGGCAAATCTCCACCGCACTCTGTCGTGCCAGCAATTTCTTGAGATGAATGGCGGCATAAACTCCACCGAAACCGCCGCCCAGAATGACGATTCGTTTTTTGCGCGGACTACGAGGTACCCGGGCGATCATCGAGTTCTTTCTGTATCGGAGTTGCCGGTGAGAAGCCGTCGAAAACCATCTAGATGCCGCTAGGACTACCGCGCAGACGGTAGCTCGTTTTTTGTCTCCGGTAGTTTGGACGGCGCTACGCCGTTGGGGCCGGACTGACTGAGCTCCCTTTCAACCTCATCTCGGGCTGCACCAAACTCCTTGACCGCCCGACCCATTCCTCGGGCAAGCTCGGGCAGTTTTTTCGCGCCGAACAGGAGCAACACGATGAGGAGGATTACCATCATGTCCGGCCCCATAAGATTCATGATACTGGCGATCGTGATAGGCATAAAAAAATCTCGGATATGTTTGTTTCGTAAGAAAGTTGTGGAGCGTTCAATCCATTCATACCGAATTCGCAAAGTTATATTCCAAGAAAGTGATCTCCCGCATGGCGTGCCCCGCAGATTTCTGGAGATGGAAGTTCCATCCACGACTCCTTTTTTCAAAGACTGGGGAATAAAGACGGGGCCGCGACGGTTGTATTAAACAAATGGAAGGATGCATGAACGAAATGGAACTCCTGGACGCCACAACCGTCGCGAGACTGCCCGACGATAGATTCGATGAAATGGAGCGCCGTAATAATTCTCGAAGTTATCGGTGCGGGCTACACATGCGCGCGATGTTGCGGCGTCCGAAAACGGTTCGGTTTCACTGGCAAGGAATTCTCCGTGAGTTGAGCGGCGTTGAAGTCCGCCGGTTTTCCCCTGCCTGTTCGATGCAATCCTCTGGTTTAATCACTCGGGAAACCGCGCATTCCGAGTTTCGCAAAGAACCGGACTATTTCACTCGTGTCAATAACTATAACTAATCGTCAGAATGCATTAATTCCTATGAATTACAAAAAACTTATTGCAGTGACAATTGCTCTTACAGTCTAAATGTGGTTTGTGGTTTCTAGCCCGAGGTGACTGATCAAAAAACCGTATGGCCGCACCACTGAAAGCCGAGTATGCTTTTGACACTGAAGATCTCGAATCGAGTGGCAAGATTGTGAAGTTTGTCATACTTAAGAAGCACGAAGAACACGATGCCGCTCGGGAACGCGAATTAGCGTCTTTTGAAGAAACAATGTTGCCTCACATGGATGCGGCCCACAACCTCGCCAAATGGCTGCTGCGCAACGAACAGGATGCGCAGGATGTTGTACAAGAGGCGTATTTGCGGGCGTTCAAATCGTTCAGTGGATTCCATGGTTCTAATGGCCGAGCTTGGTTGCTCACCATTGTTCGAAATACCTCTTATACGTTGCTGAAGAAGAATCGGGCGGTTGATCTCACCACGACTTTTGACGAAGAGATCCATGCGATCGATCATGAGTCGGCCAGCCCGGCAACGATTCTTGAGCATGCTGAAGACGCGGAACTAATCAGGGAAGCAATGGATGAATTGCCGGCGGAATTCCGTGAGATATTGGCGCTGCGACACCAGGAAGGTCTCTCCTACAAGGAAATAGCCGACATCGCGCAAATTCCGCCGGGTACGGTCATGTCGCGGCTGGCCCGCGCCCGCGCCAAGCTTAAGGAATATTTGGCGGCTCGGATCGGTAAGGAGAAATAGATGAACTGCGAAGAAGCTACAAAACTGATGGATGGTTATTTGGATGGTGAACTGGATCCGATTACCAGCGAGAAAATCGAACAGCATTTGCGGGACTGCCGTAAGTGTGAGGAAGCGTACGAAGCGCACACGGCGCTGACTCATGCGATTAGCCGGGGCGCTCCGTATTACAAGGCTCCGATCGAACTGCGTCAGCGGGTTCACTCTTCTTTACGGGACGAGGTCGCCGACAAGCCCGCGCGCACCGTTCTGCGACGCAGTCAGCTGCTGGTCAGAACAAAGCAGCCAGAGCCGCGAACCGTTCTTTTTGGGACGCCATGGAATTGGCTCAGTCTCGCCGGGCTCGGTCTCGCGGCCGCTGTCATTTTCGCCGCGATCATCTTTTCGAACTTGGCGCCTGTGTTGCGACGCCCTGGTGCCGATCAATTTCTCGCGACGCAGCTTATCGCCAGTCATGTGCGTTCGCTTATGGCTAATCATCTCACAGACGTACCATCCTCCGATCAACACACCGTCAAACCATGGCTTGATGCTAAGCTCGATTTTGCGGCCCCCGTGGTGGATCTTTCCGGCGAAGGCTTCCCTTTGATTGGTGGGCGCCTCGATTATCTCGATAACCACCCCGTAGCAGCTCTGATTTACCAAAGGCGCAAGCATTTCATTAATCTGTTTATTTGGCCAACGGCGGCTGGGACGACCGAAACGAAAAAGACAATGACGCGCCAAGGTTACCACCTGCTCCACTGGGTTGACCCCGACTTCAACTATTGGGCCGTTTCCGACGTTAGCGATAGCGAATTGCAGACCTTCAACCAGCATTTTGAAGGACAAATCTTGCATCGTTGACAACGGTCAGAGCTTTAGTAGCAGCATAAGACGGTAGGTTCGGAAAAGCCGTGAGCTAGGCCCCCTCGGATTAAGCGTGAGCTGTTTTCTTTGATGACTGGCGGTTCAGACTTGGTTTGCCGCCGATATCCGGCGCTGTCTCGTTGAGGCCCCGCTTTCTGCAATACACCGATCCTTCGCGCGACGGGAATATGTATCGCACCAAAACGGTATGAATAACTGAAAACAGTTATTGAAATCCAAAAAACGAAAGGCTTCCGTTATGTCAGCTTCTCCCGTTCACTATCATAAGAGCTCGGTTAGCAGCGTGTCGATGCTCTCTGCGCTTCTGAGGCACCTGAATATGGGCACGCTAGCGTTCGCTCTGTTTGTTGCTTTGGCCCTTCTCAATCCTGTTCGCGGTAAGGAGCCTGAGACTTGGAAGTCGGCTCATGCCAAGGACACGGAACCTAAATTAGCTATTGAAGGCGGCGACACTTCACTCCCGTCAGAGCAAGAAATTCAGGGTCGCAAATTCACTGCCAAAGATTTCCGGAATAAAGTCGCGCGAAATCAGTAAACACAGGTGAAAAGCAATCTTACCAAACAAACCAACCTTAAGAACCAAATAATTATGTCCGATTACATTTCTCACGATCACGAACATGACGGTATTGACCGACGCGGCTTTCTGCAATGCATGGCCTGGGCCGGTACCGGCCTGCTCTGGACCATCAGCGGCGGCGTGTTAGTATCGAGAACACTTGCTCAAATCGCGAAGGCTGGGGCGCCATTGCCAGCTACAGATCTTAGCTTTCTGCAAATCAGCGACAGCCATATCGGGTTCAACAAAGATGCTAATAAGGATGTCACTGCGACATTCCAAATTGCGCTCGATCGCATCAACGCGATGCCCACTCCGCCGGCTTTCCTTATTCACACGGGGGATATTACGCAGTTGTCGAAGCCAGAGGAGTTTGACACCTTCGATCAAGTGTTCAAAAGCTGCCGGACCAAGGACGTTTTCTATGTTCCCGGAGAGCACGATGTGCTTAACGATGGCGGAAAGCTCTACCGTGAGCGTTATTTAAAGAGCGTCGAAGCCAAGGGCTCCGGCTGGTACAGTTTTAACAAAAACGGAGTCCACTTTATTGGACTGGTCAACGTCCTGGACCTTCAGGCCGGCGGTCTGGGTCAACTCGGCGACGAGCAGCTCGAATGGCTGGAAGACGACGTGAAAGGTCTTGGCGCGGACACGCCGATTGTTGTCTTCGCGCATATCCCGCTCTGGACAGTCTATCCCGACTGGGGCTGGGGCACGAGCGATAGCGAACGCGCTTTGGGATATTTGAAGCGCTTCGGCTCAGTGACTGTGCTTAACGGTCACATCCACCAGGTGCTCCAGAAAGTCGAAGGTAACGTGACTTTCCACACTGCGATGTCTACTGCCTTCCCCCAGCCAGCTCCTGGAACCGCGCCGTCGCCCGGTCCTATGAAAGTGCCGGCTGAAAAACTGCGCAGCATGCTAGGCCTAACGAGCGTCCAGTATAAGCAAGGCAAAACCGCCCTCGCGGTCGTCGATTCCAACCTCAGTTAAGCCTAACCAAACCTAACCTAACTATGAATACACTGAATCCAAGAAATAAGAAAATGGCACTATTATGCGCCATCACTTTCCTCAATCTATCTATCTTCGCATTCGCTGGCGAAATGAAGGAAGTCGATACCACCGGCAACAAGCAAAATAGAATAGAGATCAAAGACTTCGCCTTCAATCCCCAGACCTTAACCGTGAAGTCTGGAGAAAAGATTACGTGGATCAATCGGGACGAAGAACCGCACACCGTGGTGAGTGTCGAGAAGCAGTTTAAGAAATCGACCGCGCTCGACACAGATCAAGAGTTCACAATCACAGCGGGTGCTCCCGGTACTTACACCTATTTTTGCTCCGTCCACCCAAAGATGACTGGGACAATCGTGGTGGTGAAGTCGTGATGAACGATTGGTGCCCACTTACCAGGACCTCGAAGCGGCAGCGTTATGAAACTATTTCTCGTGGCTTCCACGAATCCCTTCGATCTGAAGGCCGCGCTCCTCGCGGGACACGCGCAGCATCCAGTCATCATTCATTTCCCGATTGCGCTCTTTATTGCGAGCGCGGTCTTCGAGTTACTGGCGGTCTGGCGCAAGCAACCGGTTTTTGCAGCGGTCGCTTATTACAATCTTGTCGGCGCCGCGCTGACCGTCCCGCTGGCGATCGCCACTGGATTGGGAGCGTGGCGATGGCAACTCGAAGGCGCGGCCCTCAAGGGCAATTTACGGCTGCACATGATCTGCGCGCTGACTTCGGCTTCGCTGATTTTTTTGCTTTGGTGGATGCGCTCGCGCCTTCGCGCTAAAGGCATGTCGCCGGGTTATGCTTATTTCGCAGTGACGTTGCTCGCGCTGGCGATAATCACGCTCACCGGCCACCTAGGCGGGATTCTCAGCGGCGTTGAAACGCCCTGAGTGGTACGTGACGGGAGCTCAACCCTCCAAGTTCGCATGTTCTGTCTGGCTGGGCTGCTAGACGCGGCAAAGGACGGCGGGGAATGCACTGCCGGGAAACGTAAAAACGCGCGTTGGAGAAAATTAATCGCACAGCGACAAATTTTGAATCCAATTGGAATGCGCTGCGCATCTCACGGGAAACAACAAACTATTGGAACTATGAAACCAACACCATTGACAACCTATAATGCCAGCCGCCGCGACTCGCTCGAGTTCACCATGTACAAAGCTCGCCGATCGCCCATCACGGATTATAACTACCATTCTGTCTCATTCGAACATTCGAGCGCGAAATTTGTGCATCCGGCCGCGCGATCGTTTTGGAATATTACGGGCGACTACCTCAAAAACGAAGCGCGCCACGATTTCTGGGGTGAAGCCAGCCTTTTTGTGGTCATGGCCGTCACGGCACTTCTTCCCTTGATCAGCAACGCACATGCGTTGATGGAATTTGTTCGTGCGATTAGCAATTATTAGCCGGCAGAGCTTTCCCCTAATACTTGCCGCGTGCGTGTTGTCACTTGTCAGCTGCGGCTCGGCTACAGACCGCACGCAGGCGACCAAAAGGGCCTACACGCCCGAGCGGCTGAAGCAGATCGTGGTCAATGTTTCTGTGCGGCCAGGCTCCGTCTCAATTGAAACAAATTTTTTCCCGAAACAGAGATGCGGCTTGTTTGATCGCTCCGGCACAGTCGATTACACCATCGTCCTTCCACAAACCGCCAACCTATCGCGATTGGAATTAGCCAACGGCGAAGTTCTGGTGGACGGAATGCATGGCCAAACCGTGTTCGCCCGGTTGGGGAGCGGCCAGATGTTTGATCATAACTGTTTCAGTGATGCGATCTTTTCGCTGGGCCGCGGCACGCTCACGTTGGCTTACGATTGGTGGGAGCCCGGAAAATTTTCAATCCAAGCAAATATCGCCCGCGGAAATGCCTCGGCCTTCCTTCCAGGTGACGCTGCTTTTCATCTGATCGCTGAAACCGGCGACGGAAAAATTACGAATGATTTCGAGGAATCACCCAAGCGCGGGACCAAAGAAATCACAAAGATCGACATGTTAATCCGTGGCGGAGGCGAAGCCGCAGTTACAATGCGCGAGAAGGAGGGCAACATAAAAGTCGTGGAAGCTGGTCCGTAACGCGCAATGATTTGTCTCGAATCTTTTCGGGACTTGATCAATCCACAATCCACAATCTAAAATCCGCAATCGGAAAATGCCCTCATTCGACATCGTTTCAGAAATCGACAACCAGGAAGTTGATAACGCGCTCAATCAGGCGCGTAAAGAACTTGGTACTCGTTTCGATTTCAAGGAGACAACCGCTGAAATTCTCGCCGACAAAGAGAAAATCACGCTCACCGCTGAAGATGCCGCCCGCTTGCGAGGACTGCGCGAAATTGTAATTAGCAAACTTTCGAAGCGCGGGGTCGACTTACGAAATATCGAGCACGAAGAGCCCGCGATCTCATCCGTCGGTCACGCCCGGCAGGAATTAAAAATTCGGCAGGGCCTCGAAGGAAATAAGGCGAAGGAGATCATTCAGGCGATTAAATCGCAAGGTTTCAAGGTGCAAAGCCAGTTGCAAGATCGACAAATTCGCGTCTCGGGAAAAAAGAGGGACGACCTTCAAGCCGTTATCCAATTCGTACGCAGTCGCGACTTCGGTGTCGCGATGGGCTTTAAAAACCTTCGCGACTAATTGAAACCACGAATAGACACGAATAAACGGGGATCTTTACAGAAGGAAACAAAGCAAACGAAGGTCCGTCTGACTTCTGCCTCCTGGGCTCATCCCACCTTCACCGGCGGCACTTTGTCATTTCGAGCGAAGTCGAGAATGGAGCGACTGGGGAAGCCGCGACATGGACGGGGAGGCCAAAGGCTGAGCGAACGGGAAGCGAGCGAATCAAATCTCTCGATCTTGCTCTATGATTTAGGCTTCATCACCCGCCTTGCACTGGCGGCATGATTGAAATCTCATCGCCCGGTTTCAGCTCGTGATTGCGATCAACAAACTCCACGCCCGCACCGATGAGAAGGCTTTTGTCTCGGGAGCGCAATGCCGGCATTTCTTCATAAATTCTTGCCAGTAGATCGCCAATGGTAGCTTTGTCCGGAAGATCGACATTTAATTCGGATGCGCCGGCCAAGTCGCGCAACTGCGCATAAAACTGGACGTGCACGTTCATCGCAATCAGCCTGGTTGCACAATCAATTCTTTCCGCAGCACCCCAATATAGGGCAGGTTGCGATAGCGTTCCATGAAATCGAGCCCGTAACCGACAACAAATTCGTCCTCGATTTCAAACCCGACATAATCTGCAACAACATCCCGCGCGCGTTGCTTTTTTTTACTAAGCAGCACGCAAACTCGAATGCTTCGCGGTTTGGCTGTTTCCAATTTCTCCCGAATAGCTGCGAGCGTGCGACCGCTATCCAGGATGTCGTCGAGAATCAAAGCATGCCGATCAACCACATCGGGCAGCGTGACCTGCTTGAAAATCACCTCGCCGCTCGTTTGCGCTTTCCCGTCATAACTCACCACGCTCAGGCAATCCAGCTTCAACGGCAGTTGAATCCGACGCAGCAACTCCGCCATGAATATCAGGCTCCCGTTTAAGACCGCGATCACGGTCAATTCCCGGTGGCGATAGTCATTTGAAATTTGCCCAGCGAGCTCATCCAGACGCCGGTTAATTGCCGGCTCATCAAACAGCACGCGCTCAAGATTGCCTTGCATCGACAAGTAACTATCAGGCCATCAGCTTCGGCAAAGATCAACGTGCGACTATTATTTCTGCCAGTGTTATTCTGAATCGCATGCGTATTCACCACGAAGTACTCGAAGTGCGTACCAACGGTAAGGGGATGTACGAAATCACCAACGACATCCAGGCGAAGGTCGATAAGAGCGGTCTGCGCAATGGGACGATCACCGTTTTTGTTCGGCACACGAGTTGCAGCGTGATCATCATGGAGAATGCAGATCCCACCGCGCGACATGACGTGGAGGAATTCTTCAATCGTTTGGTGCCAGAAGATGCAGATTACTTCACGCACGGTTCGGAAGGAAGCGATGACATGCCGTCGCACATTCGCATGGTCTTGACGCGAACGAGCGAGACAGTGCCGATTGTCGACGGAAAATTGCAGCTGGGAACCTGGCAGGGTATTTTTCTGTTTGAGCATCGGCGTGCACCGCATCGGCGGAAGATTTCCATTACGATCATCGGTGAATGAATAGCCTGCAGCGGCAGCCGTGCCGGCTGCATTCTTCAAATTTCGCAGGCGACACGTCTGCCACTACATCTGATAAATCGCGTCCACGAGCCGCAAGGATTTCTCGTTAGGCAGCAGCGATTGCTCCATTTGATTCATCACGTAAGCGAACGCAATCCCGTTTGCGGGATCGGCAAAGGCGTGGCTGCCGCCCGCTCCGGGATGTCCGAAGGCAACCGGCGAAGGGCCGAAGATTCTAGGCGTTGTGTTCCGTGCATCTTTCATGAACCCTGCGGAAAACGCTGTCGGTATTTGAAAGACGCGGTCAATGCCATCCGCCAGCGCTGTTGTCATCCATTCGATCGTTTGCTCCGAGAAAAACGTGCGATTATCCCATTTTCCGCCATTGGCGAGCACGGAGTAAAATTTTGCAATCGCCGAGGCGCTCCCGATCCCACCGAAAGAAATAATCGACTTCGCGCGTATTGCAGTAGTGTTCATCGCGCTGATCGCCTGCAATCCGTACGGTGACGTGAACGTTTTGCGCGCCAGCGTGCCCGGTGTAACAAGATCGAGGTAGAATTGCTTTGGTTCCGGCGGTTTCCCGCTTTTCGCAGCGTAAATCGTGGCCACGCGCGGATTCTCCTTTTCGGGCAAACCGATCCAAAGATCGAGATTAAGCGGCCGGGCAAAAATTTCGTGCCAATAATCCGATAAGGTCTTTCCCGCGAGTCGACGCACGAGTTCGTCGAGAAGAAAGCCAAACGTGCGGGCATGATAGCCATGAGCAGTTCCGGGCGGCCACAATGGTCTTTGCGTTTCGAGCGCTCGAATAACTGCGCCGTGATCGAGAACATCTACGCGTCGATCCAAGGCGCAAAGCCCGGCTTGATGCGAAAGCAACTGCGCAAGCGTGACTTGTTCTTTGCCGGCCTGCGCAAATTCTGGCCAAAACTCGGCGACCCGCCGGTCAATGTCGATCTTATGTTCCTGCAGGGCGTGCAGGACACATGCGCTGCCAACTCCCTTTGTCGCAGACCAGATGAGGATGAGGGTGTCCTTGCTCCACGGTTTTTGGCGGCGTGCGTCCTGAAATCCACCGTAAAGATCGAGAATCGGTCTCCCATCTTGCCAAACAGAAACAGCGGCGCCCAACTCACCGAACTTCTCGAAATTCTCCAGGAACAGCGGTTTCAATCGTTGAAGAAGTCCGCCTGGGTCCGGTTGCATACATGGAATCTGTAGTGGGAGGCGTGCCGCCTGCAATATTTAAGGTGCAGCCGACACGGCTGCCGCTACAGCGTCACCCACCTGGCTACAGTAAGAGCGCTTCGAGATTGTCGAGACGCCGTTCAAATAACCGAAGCGTGCTCTCGATCGGCGCGGGTGTCGTCATATCCACACCCGCAGCTTGCAATGTCTCCAGCGGGAATTTCGAGCCGCCGGAACGGAGAAAATTAATGTACGCAGCCACGCTTCCGGACTCGCCGGAAAGCATACGTTCCGAAAGCGCGACTGCAGCGGAGATTCCCGTAGCATATTTGTAAACGTAAAACGCGTGATAAAAATGCGGGATACGGAGGCATTCCAAATCGAGCTCAGGATCGAGCACGAAATTTTTGGCAAAGTACGTTTCGAGGAGTTTGTGATACTCCGATTTGAAGACGTCGAGCGTAAGCGCGTCACCACTCTCCTCGATAGCGTGAATGATCTTTTCGAATTCAGCAAACATGGTCTGCCGGAAAAGCGTGCCGCGCAGATCGTCAATTTGTCGATTGATGATGTAAGCGCGCATCTTCGGGTCGCTCGTTTCCTCAAGCAGATGATGGGTGAGCAGCTCTTCGTTGAATGTCGAGGCCACCTCAGCCAGAAAAATTGGATACTCGTAATCCTGAAATCGCTGCGAATTTTGCGAGAACCAACTATGCATGGAATGACCAGCTTCGTGCGCAAGCGTGTAAACATCGGCGAAGACATCGTCCTTGTAGTTCATCAGGATATATGGCGGCGCGCCGTAACTTCCGGATGAAAACGCGCCGCTGCGTTTGCCTTTTGTCTCATAACGAT
Organism: Verrucomicrobiota bacterium; assembly: GCA_003218785.1. Taxonomy (GTDB): domain Bacteria; phylum Verrucomicrobiota; class Verrucomicrobiia; order Chthoniobacterales; family UBA10450; genus Udaeobacter. The sequence goes on along the minus strand of QHOM01000196.1, from coordinate 5,263 downwards.
CACACCAGCGTCCCCGAAGACCTTCAGCCAAAACATCGACGTACTCTTTCCCCAGCGGAGCGAGCGCGCCCAAAACCATTTCGACCGCCTGATCGAAACTGGTGCGCGCTTCGATTTCCGGAACCAGCGGGACGTACGTGTCGTGATGATGCAACTCGCGTAATCCGAGCGCGCGCCGGCGCAAATCGAAATAGCGGAAAAGTGGCTTCAAATTCGCGCGGACTGACTTGATCAACCCGTTATAAACTCCGACTGAGACGTCGTCCGGAAATAGCGCTGCCTCCAATGCCGACGAATAATTTCTGGCGCCGGCACGGAAAACATCGGCCTTTACCGAGTACGCCAGCGACGCGGCGAGCGTGTACTGATGATCCTGAAACTCCGCGTAGAACTGATGGAACGCGCGTTTGCGCAGCTCATGATCGCGCTTCACCAAAAACGAACTGAACGAACTTTGAGTGAGCGGTCTCTCGCGACCAGTCTCGTCGGTCAACAGGCCGAACTTCATATCGACGTCGGTTAGCTGCGAAAAAGTGTCGTCATAACCGCTGAGCGCGACACTCCCCAGCGCGAGAAGGCGCTCCTCGGGCTCGGAAAGCACGTGTGGTTTCAGCCGGCGAATTTTGTGCAACTTGATTCGCCACTCGGCCAGCACTGGATCGACAATAAATTTTGCGAAAGTTTCATCGTCGATCGCCTGAATTTCGGGGACAACGAACGCGGCCGCTTCACCGATTTTAGTGAGCAGATTCTGAACCTGTCCGATCCGTGCGAGGTATTCGTTGTTCGCGCTGTCCTCCGCCAGTTGCAACGAGGCGTAGTGATAAACGCGCTCGATTTTAAGTTCGAGCGACTTTTCAAACTCAAGCACACCCACCAACGCTTTCGCCGATTCCCCTACTCTGCCCTTCCAATCCTGGAGTTTGGGATACGTCCGCTGAAGCCAGGAAAAATCCTCCTGCCACTTGCTCACATCGGCAAAGAGCTGCGTCAGGTCCCACTTGTCGGACTCGAGAATCTCAGCGCGAGTTGGAATTTTCGCTTCGTTCATCAGGAGATCGTCTCGTTGCGTTTGGAAATTCATCCAATAGCATGAGTCACGATGCCGGCAAACCCTCCGACTCTCTACATCATTGCCGGGTGTAACGGTGCAGGCAAAACGACCTTTGCCACGGAATTTCTTCCGCATTCGGTCCATTGTCTGCGGTTTCTGAATCCGGATGAAATCGCGCGCGGCTTGTCGCCGCTCGATCCGCCGGCCGCAAACGTCAAAGCTGCTCGGATTTTATTACAGGAGATTCACGTGGCGATTCGCCGTCGTGAGACGTTTGCAATGGAAACCACGCTGAGTGGACGCACTTACATTCATCTTCTGAAGAATGCCCGAGCAAATGGCTACGAAATCGAGCTACACTATCTCTGGCTGGCTTCGCCCCGCCAAGCCATTGCCCGCGTTCGGCAGCGCGTTCAAAAGGGCAGCCACGCTCGGACGTCCGTCGCCGTTTTAGGCGCAGCATGGATCGTCTCCTGCATGATTATCTTCCTCTTGCCGATCGCTGGATCATTTGGGACAACCGGGTGTCGCCGGCGCGCGAAATCGCAAACTCCTCGACGCAATCAATCGAAGAGCTTAAAGTATTATTGCGTAGATGAACAAGACAGTGCGCAGATCGCCACCACAGAGAAGGCGCGAGCAACCGCTTTTTGTTAGACGAGCGCAGCAGGCCGTGCAGCGCGTGGCCCGGAAGCTGCGGGCAGAACATCGCCGCTTGAACATGCCGCTGCTCGTCTGGAAGAACGGCCGGATGATTAAACTGCGCCCTTGAGGTCACAAACTGCGGGATGGCGCGCGATTTTGCGCAGAGCTTTTTCGAGCAATTCTTTCCCTGGCGAAATCTTGTGCCAGGGCGATGCACCGGATGGATGTGGCAGCGGAATCAGATCGAAGCTGTGCCCCGCGCGTTTCACCCGAAATTTACGGCCAATTACTTTCTCCAATTTTGCGCGGTCGATGAATTGCATGATAGCCAGTCGCCCGACGGGAATGATGAGACGCGGCCGCAAGATTTTGATCTCGTCGTCCATCCACGAGGAGCAATTGCGAATTTCGTCAGGAGCTGGCACTCGATCGCTGCCGCTGGAATTTTTGCCGGGAAAACATCGGCAGACAGCCGCAAAATAAATTGTCGATCTCACAGCAGCTTCGTTCAGTCCACAGAATTGCTCGAACCAACGAAACATCCTTTTACCCGCGGTGTGGGCGAAAGGTCGTTGCAAAACCGGCTCACGCGGGCCGGGTGCCTGGCCAATCAACATCATATCGCTAAGGACCGCGCCGCCCGAAACCGGCGTCGATTGCATGCGCGGGCAGCGCCGGCACTGCAAGAGATGAGCGACATGGTGGTCGAGACGGATTTGTTTTCGTGCCACGGCGACCATTTCAAAAAATGGTCAACGTCGAAAGATCGACAATAAGAGACTCAGCACGATGCTGACGATGATGCAGGTGACGATCGGAAAATAAAACGCAGAGTTGCCGCGCTCGATCCGAATATCACCCGGCAAACGGCCCAGCCATCTCGGAGCAAATCCGCTCCACATCACCAGACCCACGAGCGTGATGACGATACCGATGACGACTGCAAACTTGCCAAGTTCGCGCATACCGTGGGAGAAAGTTGCGCGGATTGAACAGAGGCACAAGGTTTGAGAGCCGATGCCAGTTCAGTTTAGAGACTATTACGAAACACTCGGTGTCCCGAAAACGGCCACCGAGGATGAAATTCGCACCGCATTTCGCAAGCTGGCGCGGAAACATCATCCCGATGTCGCCAAGGACAAAAAGGCGGCGGAAGAGAAATTTAAGGAGATCAACGAAGCCTACGAGGTATTGAGCGACTCGGAAAAGCGGAAGAAGTACGATCAACTCGGGGCCGATTGGAACAGGCCGGGCGGATTTCAGCCGCCTCCGGGATGGGGGGCACACCCCCCCGAAGGCGGATTTTACCAGTGGGGCGGTGACGGCGGGGTCCAATTCGAATTTGGCGGAACTGGATTCAGCGATTTCTTCGAAGCGTTTTTCGGCGGCGGTCGCGGCCGATCTGCTTTCGGTGGATTCGGCGGGCGTCAGGCGACAGCCGAACGCGGGGCCGACGTGGAAGCCGACATCATGGTCACGCTGGAAGAAGCTCTCCATGGTTCGACCAGGACGGTTTCGCTGCGCCGCGCTGGTTCGAACAAGGTGGAAAACTATCAGGTCAAGATTCCGCGCGGCGTCCACGAAGGGCAGCGAATCCGTTTAGCCGGCCAAGGCGAGGCGGGCATCCGCGGAGGAAAAAGCGGCGATCTATTTTTGCGCGTGCGGTTGGCCAAGCATCCCGATTTCTCGGTCGAGGGCAGCGATCTGATTCATGAGGTCAAGATCGAACCGTGGCGCGCAGTGCTCGGCAGCGAATTGCTCGTGCCGACACTGGAAGGAAAAGTGCGGCTGAAAATCCCGCCCGGCACACAGGGCGGGCAGCGATTTCGACTACGAGAACGCGGACTTCCCAGCACGTCAGGCAAACGCGGCAATCTTTATGTCGATGTTCAGATCAACGTGCCAAAGAAACTAACCGAACGTGAACGGGAGATCTGGCGCGAGCTGGCGAAACTGCATGGCGGATAACACAGAGAGCGGCGGCTTTCCTTATTGAGACACGAATTTCACGAACCCACACGAATTGACTAAAACGGATTGACGCAAGCGTTATGAAATTCGTGGCAATTAGTGTAATTCGTGTCTCATGAAAATTTCGCTCGGCACAGACCACGCCGGTTTTCAGTACAAGGAGAAGGTGAAAGAGTTGCTCGGCACGCTCGGGCACGAGGTGAAAGACTTCGGCACCTTCAGCGAGGAACCGGTTGACTACCCGCTTTTCATCCGCCCAGCAGCGGAAGCAGTGGCGCGTGGCGAGTGCGAGCGCGGGATCGTGTTTGGCGGATCGGGCAATGGCGAAGCCATGGTGGCAAACAAAGTGCACGGCGTGCGTTGTGCCCTTTGCTGGAATGAAGAGTCGGCCCGCCTTTCACGCCAACACAATGACGCTAACGTTCTTTCCATTGGTGAACGCCTGATTCCTGAAGATCTGGCGCTGAAGATTGTTCAGATCTGGCTGGAAACGCCTTTCGAAGGTGGCCGGCATGAGAGACGCGTCGCGCTGTTAAACGCTATGTAGGTAGCGGCGGTTCACCCGAACCGCCTAGGGCGATTGCGGTCAATCGCCCCTACCTGATCAATCGGTCCGCGCAGACGGCGAGCAAAAAAACGGCGCTCACAAATGCGTTGCTTTGAAAAAACGCGCGATTGATTCCGGCCAGATCAAGCTTCTCGGTTTTATGTTCGTAAAAAAGCGCGGCCGCCACGAGAGGTATTCCAAGATAGTAAAATAACCCTAGCTGCGCGGCGATGCCGAACGCGATTAGAGCAGCAAACATTCCGAGGTGCAACAATTGCGCAAGGCGAAGACTGCGCGCGATCCCAAGTTTCACGACAAGCGATCGAATGCCTTCGCGCCGGTCGAAATCGTAATCCTGCGTGGCGTAAATCAGATCGAATCCCGCGACCCAGCAAATTACACCCGCCCCAAGCACTAGCGGCGCAAGATCGACACGTCCAGTCTGCGCGATCCAGGTGCCGACCGGCGCGATGGCGAGCGCCAGGCCGAGAAAGAAGTGCGTCGCGCTGGTGAACCGCTTCGTGACCGAGTAGAAGAAAATTATCGCCAGAGCAACCGGCGCGAGCAGGAAAGTCAGGCGATTGATCGCCGCGGCGGCCAAAAAAAATCCGGTGGAACTCAAAACGAGCAAGACGACAGCCGTAGTTTTTGAAACGAGCAAGTGACGCGAAGCGGTACGCGGATTGCGCTGGTCGAGCGACCAATCAACCAGCCGATTAAAAAGCATCGCTGCCGTGCGGGCGAACCCCATGCAGGCCAGGACCAGCAATAGCGTTCGCAAAGACGGAAGACCATTTGCGGCGACGATGAGCGCGCCGAGCGCGAATGGAAGCGCGAAAACTGTGTGCGAAAAGCGGATCAGCCGGAGAAATCGAGCGATTGGACCGCCTTTAAGCCGCTTCATGAATAATCTACAGAGAGCCTTTACAGAAGATAACGAAGAAAACGAAGTTTTTCTGGATACGGATGCTACAGCCAAGCTTGGCTATCGTTGCTCCCTTCCTTTTGATTCGCTTCGGGCAGAATCATCCGAAAAATGCCATTCT
>QHOM01000291.1 GCA_003218785.1 Verrucomicrobiota bacterium | reverse complement strand
CTGGGACGGTCCTGCCAGAGCACGAACAACGAGAAAGCGGGCACAAAGAAGCCGTGCGAAAAGTTTGGATCCTGCCACCACTGCCCGACTAAATGGGCGAGGATGGAGGAATACAACCAGCCGATCAGCAGCAGCAAAGTTCCCGCTTGCCACCAGAGACTACGGTTGGCAGAGGAGTTCCGCACCCGTGTGGTTAACGGTTCAATTTGTGCAATCTGGCTCACGTGGGTTCCTCCGGCAGCATGAAAAAAGGCTCTTGTCGACAATAGATTCCCACCCCCAATCCGCCTAAAATTGCTCTAACGTGACCAAAGGACAACAGCGACTTAGAGTTTTGCCATCCCAATAATGGCAAAAGTAATGCCGGACTAGTTACCACAAGATAGGTAAAAACTTTCCCTTTTGTGCTGAGTGGTGTAGGTTAAGGGGGGCTATACGTGACTCAGGGAGCTGCATTTGAGTTTTTTCTAAGTTATTGAAAAAAAGACGCAAAGTAGACGGCATACGGCTTCCTGAAAAGAGCGGCAGATGGAATCAGCCGTGCTTCTTGAGGAACTCTGGAAATCCATCCGGTGGAACTGCTCTCGTCCCCCGCTCCGGAAAAGGCTAAATATGGGCAAAGATTTCCCTGAAAGAGTGAATGAGAAGCGAATTGCTCCAGATTCTGAACAGGTGATCGAGATGTTTGTTGAGGCAGTAAGCCCATGTATGCGCGCTGTGGAAGCCATGATCCGGGAGCTGGCCCACAGTGAACTGCCCGTGCTGTTGCTTGGCGAACCGGGCTCAGGCAAGCGGAGTATGGCTCAGAGGATCCATCAAATGTCCCGCCATGAGGGGGAGGTTTTCCGCACCGCCCGTTGCGCGACGTTGACAGCGGAACTGTTCCATACAGCATCTGATGGATTGTTCAACCGAGGGACGGTTTTTCTTGAGGAGATTAGCGATTTGACTCCCGACTGCCAGAGCAGGCTTTTGGAAGCGCTAACCAAAACTAAGGAGAACGGCCACAAAACATTGGGAGCGCGCTTGATCTGCGGCAGTTCACGCGATCTGGAGGCGGAGGTGAAGTCGGGCCGCTTACGCGAAGACATTTATTACCGCATTAGTGGAATTTGCTTGAGGCTGCCTCCATTGCGCCAGCGCAGGGAGGACATCCAATCTTTGGTGAGTTTTTTTCTGTCGAAGTATGCTCACGACTTCCGGCGTTCAGTACCGGTGCTGAGCGCCCAGACCCAGCAATTATTCCAGGATTATGCCTGGCCGGGGAACATTCGCGAACTGGAAGACGCCGCCAAAGCCATCGTGGCCCTGGGAGATGAATCGGTTGCCATGGGCGGATTGCGCTCTCTGCTGATGAGATCGGATCGGCCAAATGGAGATCGCATTTCTCTGAAGCAGGCGGCGAAGCAGGCGGCGCGTGCGGCTTCCCGAGAGGCTGAGAAGGAACTCATTCTGAAAGTGCTGACGCGAACACGTTGGAACCGTCGTCGCGCGGCGCAGGAACTACAGATCAGCTACAAGGCATTGCTCTACAAGTTGAAACAGATCGGGTATGGGGAATACGGGGCTTCTTAGCTCTCAGGAGAGGCAATGAAGAGGAAGACCGCAATCGGGATGGCGCTGCTGGTGAGCGCTCTCTCAACGGGTGCTTGGGCGCAGGCTGGCGCCAAAGATGAAAAAGGCAAAGACAAAGCAAAATCTTCACAGCCCTCACAAGCGCAGAGCGCACCCGCACCGCTAGCGAGTCCGGACTATGTTATCGGCCCCGAGGACACGCTGCATATTTCGGTGTGGAAAGAGCCGGATTTGACAGCAACACTTCCCGTGCGACCGGACGGCAAAGTATCGATGCCTCTGCTCAATGACGTGCAGGCTGCGGGATTGAAGCCAATGCAATTGGCGGACTCGATCACAGAGAAGCTGAGGAAATACATCGCCGATCCCAGAGTCACGGTGGTGGTCACGGCGATGAACAGCCAGCGAATATATGTGCTGGGCGAAGTCTTACATACCGGGGCCATGCCGCTCATCCCTGGCATGACCGTATTGCAGGCCCTGGCCAGCGCTGGGTTCACCCAATTTGCCAATACCAAGGGAATTTACGTCCTGCGGGTGGAGAACGGCAAACAGCGAAAGATTCCGTTCAACTACAAGCAAGTGATCAAGGGCGAAGCAACGGAACAGAACATCATCCTGAAACCCGGAGACACGATTGTCGTCCCATAAGGAACTCATGATGAAAATGCGGCAAAAAACCTTGATGATGATGTTGCTGACGCTGCTGTGCGGAGCGGCCCGGGCGCAGACCGATCCAGGGCAGCAGCCCGCCGGTAGCAGCCAGCAGCCTGCCGACACAACTCAGCCACCCGCGGCAACTCCACCGCCTGCCTTCGGGCAGGACAATCCGCCAGCCCAGGCCAATGAGAATCCGCCGCTTTCGGGCTTGGACCAGGCAGCTCTGGAGCCCAATATAGCGCCCCGGAGTTTCCTCCTCCCCGGTCTGGAGGTAAGCGAGTCCATGGATTCGAACATCGCCGGCCAGACGGGAAACTCGTCCATACACTCGGTTACGCGCGCCATCGGCAGCCTAACCCTACAACGGTTGTGGCGCCGTTACGATCTGGCGTTGAACTACTTAGGGGGAGCAGCAGTCTACGG
>QHOM01000290.1:2657-4642 GCA_003218785.1 Verrucomicrobiota bacterium | reverse complement strand
GCCGACTTTCTTCGCAGCCCGATCAAGAGACTTCTGGCATTCAGCCACGCGAAAGACTTTGGCGTCCAACAGCTCACCGGGGCGTTCGCTCCGCATCCGTCCAAACAGCGTGCGTGCATCGGGGATTAGCGGGACCCGGCGCAATTCCCAATTCTTCGTACCCGTTTCAGCATCGCCGCGCACAACGATCTCACCAGCGGCAAAATCAATGTCGCGCCATTCCAGGGCATTGGCCTCGCTCAGGCGACATCCTGTGAACGCCAAGCCTGCCGCGAAGTCAGCGCAGTTGCGTGAATCGCGCCCATGTCCATTTCCCATTTCGACAATCAGCGCGTTGAATTTCTCCGTGCTCGGAAGCACGATTTCTTTGCTACGAATCGTTACGCGCTTCAAAGCCGCTGCGACATTGGCGTAAATCACGCCAGCGTCCACGGCGCAGCTCAAAACCTGTCGTAGCAAGGCGATTGTGTTGTTGTAGTTAGTCGGAGACGCCTTCCTGGCGTATTTACCCGCCCACCGTTTGCAATCACTCTGCGTGATCTTTCGGACTTCGGTTTCATTCAGCCCCTCCCAACTTTTGGTGAGTGCGACAAGACGTTGGCGCCAATAGTCACGTGTCCGTGGTTTGAGGCGCGGATTGTCGTCGAGGTTCTGTAAATGGATCTTGGCAGCTTGGCCAAAGGTCATCTTGGCCGAGTTTTCACCGCCGTTGCCGAGCCGCTTGCGATGGTCTTTGACGAACTCTGCGAGCCTGGCTTCCGCTACGGAGCGATGTGAAGTTTTAAGGGACTTCCAAATTTCTTTGCCACCAGCAAAAGTGCGGGCATAGTAGTTGCCCGATTGCTGATGCCTGAGAAGATTTCGGTGTCCTGTTCTTGCCCATGTTTTCGTGGTTTTGCACGGTTTCATGAGGTTGACCGTATAAGAATACCGTGAAGATTGCAAGAAAACCCTGCGGAAGTCTACAGTAAATCATTGGAAATGCAGAATTTGCGCCCGTAGCTCAACTGGATAGAGCATCTGACTACGGATCAGAAGGTTAGGAGTTCGAATCTCTTCGGGCGCGCGCCTTTCAGAAAATCTATTGCCGTTATGTTGCCTTTACAACTCCGTCTGTCGTATAACGAACAGGATGCAATCGAAAGCGAGCGGTGATCACGACACCCACGTTTTTGATTCTTGGTGCGTTAGCGAGCTGCCCGTATGGTTTCCCTACGGCGAGACAGCTGAAGTGGATTATTTGCGACGCTTTTGTGAATGTGAACACAACGGCGAGCCGCTTCCTCGGACATAAGTCCGATTACTCTCCGTCCGAATTTTACGACTTTGCACAAGCCTTAAGACAATCAGGACAAGCGTCAGTTGATGCCTTCCTCGAACATCGCGCTAAGACGTTCATCGACGTAGGAAAACTAGCGATCGCATACTGTCTGATTCCATTTGAGGATGAACGGAAGCTCTTTCGCCCAGAACTCGACCAGGGGGCGATTGGTATGAGTATCTTTTGGGGAAACTCAATGCATCCTTCGAGAAGTTTGGTAAAAAACAGTTGTCGATTATCACCTTTAATTATGATCGGTCTCTTGAACATTATCTCCCAACTGCTCTCCAGAATTCTCACGGTCGAGATCTGGAAGAATGCGCTGCAATAATGGCCCAAATTCCGATTGTTCAAGTTTAGGGCCAATTGGGCGCATACCCATATCCTGACACGAAGTGTCACAGCTATCGCTCTGATAATAACGATTTCGCGACCGTTGTTCGAGCATCCTCTGGGATCAAGCTGCTAGATGAAGCAGATCCGGCCTTAGAGAAGGCTCACAAGATCCTTGGTGCTGCCAGCCGAATTTGTTTTCTCGGTTTTAGTTATCATCCGCTCAACGTCAAACGTCTGTCGATTGATACCTCATCCGCTGGATCGAAACAGATTTTGGGAACTTGCCACGGATTGATTGGCTACGAATTGGGTGCTGCTGAAGTTAGAA
>QHOM01000290.1:0-2501 GCA_003218785.1 Verrucomicrobiota bacterium | reverse complement strand
TGAAATGATCAAATTTTCAGAGCGCGCGAGCAATTTGCCGCGAATTTGAGTCACAACTAGTCACAGGTTTGGTTCGGCGAAATGTATTGACGTCGCTCCCAAACCGGCCTTGGATCGCAGCGTGATTACATTAAAAACCGCAGACAAGCGAATGGGCAAAACCCCCAGGGGCGGACTTTACCTCTCTTTCACCGGCAAAGATGCCAAGAGAATGCGAGAGACCGCGACAATGCTCAGCATGTCACCGGAGAAAATCGTGAGGAATGCGCTGTCGCTGGAAATGCAAAAACGGCAGCTCGGCCTTAAATTACTCCGATCTTGGATGGCAAAGCGTTCAGAACGCCGATAAGCGTATACATTTTACCGATAACCGTCGTGAAATTCTGATCATGCGGCGTTTCTGTTTCGCGCTGATCTGGAAGCAAGCGCTGCCTTCGCCTGATAGTCGGCAACGATGCGTTGCAACTCGCGCCGGACGAAACTTGAACGACTGCGATCTTGCCTTGCGGCGAGCTCATCGATCGCCTCCAAAATATCGCTGGGAACGTTGCTGATCGTCAGTATCTGAACAGCCGGCCTCTTCGCCATTGGATTATCGGTTCGGGCGCGCTGACCAGCTCTTGCCCTAGAATTAAGCTTAGTCCGCCGTTCCCGGCGATTAGCGCCGCGAGCGTTGTGATTGTTTTGTTTATTTATTTTATTTATTTGTTTCTGGTTGTTTGGGTTGTGGTTGCTGAACGGGCCGCAGTTACGGGCCCTAGGAGAAATTTTGTCTGGATTTTTGGTCCATCTCGCATCTCCTTCTCCGGGAACGGCGGGCCGAAGTTCCGAAAAAGTTTGAAAAACTTTCCAGAGACTCCAGAAACGATTGATTCAGTAGCTCGCGGTCGCGCGTCTTCGCTTGCTGCATTCTCCATGGACCGGCCAGATCAAAGGTGGCGGAGTCTAAACCGACGATCAAAACTTTCGGTGTCTTCATGTTCAGATGTCAGTGATGGTGGGCCGTGAAAACACAGCGTAGTCACTTCTTAGTTCGGTGTGATTGTGTGGTCATGTTAACAACCGGTTACGGTTGCGTTACGATTGGGTAACAGAAAGAACTGCGCCCCGGAAAAGACGCGCCTTCGCTGTTCCACCTACAAGCAGAACAGAAAAGGCGCCCCGCGTTGTATATGATGTAATCGGGAACCAGCCTTCGTACGGTTGCCAAAAACGCTCAAATAAGGCGAACCGAAACGGAGGTCTTCTGGTTATTGCGCGTTAGCCGTTAGTCTTCAGGCGATTGCGGTGTTGCGCTTGGCTCGGTTCTCTCCCCGGCAGCGCGTTTATGTGAAGTTTCTTTGCGCTCGCTGGAAGGGCTCGCCGCGCTTTCCGCTGAAGATTCCTCGGTCGTGCTTGGCGATGCTTTATGACACATTCTCGATAAATTTCGGACATTTCGTGCGATGAAGTATTGGAAATCATCGCTGACAATCTCGGCAAAGCCGGTTGGAGCTGGGCTGTGTCGCAGCGATTGATTCCAACGGGCGAACGATTTGGATTGCAGACGCGCATCGCGGCGACGGAAAGCGATTTATCGTCCGTGCCGACGAAAAGTTGACCACGTTTCTTGAACTCGAACGAATCACGTACCGTGACAGTCATCGAAATCCGACCGCACCGTTGGGGCTGAAAAGTTTTCGAGGTGCCCGGGGTCGGGCCTGTGTTCCCAGAGAAAAATGAGGCAATCAATTTAATGCGCAGGGCCGCGCGAAGCAATCCTTCGCCTGGTACTCGGCAACGATGCGTTGCAACTCGCGCCGGACGAAACTTGAACGACTGCGATCTTGCCTGGCGGCGAGCTCATCGATCGCCTCCAAAATATCGCTGGGAACGTTGCTGATCGTCAGTGTTTGAACGGTCGGGTCTTCGAGCCACCCGGAGACCTCACCATTATCCGGATCGACGGTGTTAATGTGGAGCGTGCCCTCGGCGCCGTTTTCATTCATTTTCCACTCACCCTTTTTCAAAAACATGATTAATTCCTTTCACAATGTTCTACAGAACTTGGTCAGATTGAGAGAAAAATCCTCGGATGTCCAGCTTGAAGAACAGGCCTTCACCATTTTTTGAAATTTCCCGCGTGCTCGTGCGTTTTTATCTCGTTGCCCGCTTCGTCGTAAACGCGAATCACAGCATTGCGCGAGCGGCTGAAACCGCCGGCCTCTAGCGCGGGAAGCTTACTGCGCCAGAAAAAGGGTGTGGCGAGTGGTCAATTTACGACACGCCACATATGACGCTCGTGTTCCTTACGTTCAATGTTGGGGTGCTTGCTGCACAAGTCTGAGATACGGGATTGGGTTAGGTTTGTTATTCCAGAAATCGTTCCTGAGCTCCGAAACGTGTACTTCCCATCTTTAGCGCACCGGCGGAGAACTTCATAAATCCGATTGCTATCGCGGCGGTCTTTGACGCTCTTGATTGCCCGCAAAATGAACACTACTGCACAACCGCCCACGATC
>QHOM01000195.1:10263-17752 GCA_003218785.1 Verrucomicrobiota bacterium | reverse complement strand
GATCAGTCCCTTCCCAGATCCCCGGTCGCCCGCCAGATAAGCGTATTCGATATTGACCTCCGCCTCCGCGAGGCGCTCGGCGATTTTAGCTAGCACGCCGGGCTCGTTCGCGGTTTCGATCATGAGCACCTCGGTCTCCAGCGCGAGCACGCCGGCATCGCCCAAAAGCATGAGCGCTTTTGTCGGATCGCTGACCACCAGGCGCACCACCGTGTGATCGACTGTGTCGGAAGTAGCAAGCGCATTGATGTTAATTTCGGCTTTGGCAAGCGCTTCACACACGCGCGCGAGCGCGCCGGGACGATTTGCAAGAAAGACCGCGAGTTGGGTAGCCGTTTCGATGGAGAGCTTGGGATGTGGAGTCATGCCACTTCAAAGTCATGCTGAGAATCGTTTCTGACAACTCATGAAAATTGGAGATATGACTGGACAATCATTTTAACCCAGCCACGAACTGCCCTGCACAGAAGATCAACCGTCGCGGGTCCATTCGCTAATCATGCACTCGAATGCAATTGTCGATCCAGCCATGACGAACGTCGCCGAAGTTCGTTCTCTGAAAGAGTCACGACCGCGGCGGACGATCGGCTTCGTCACGGCATCTTCCATTGTCATTGCGAACATCATTGGCACCGGCATCTTCACGAGCCTCGGTTTCCAGGTGGCAGAAATTCAATCCGGATTCGCCCTGCTCATGCTTTGGATCGTTGGCGGAATCGCGGCGCTTTGTGGCGCGCTTTGTTATGGAGAACTGAGTGCCGCGCTGCCGCGCTCTGGCGGCGAATATCATTTTTTGTCACAGATTTATCATCCGGCGCTCGGATTCATGGCTGGATTTGTTTCCGCCACAGTTGGTTTCGCCGCACCCACTGCACTCGCCGCAATGGCCTTTGGGAAATATTTTGGCGGAGTCTTCGACCTGGGCTCGCCGGTCGTTCTGTCGTTTCTTGTTGTTTGGGTCGTAACGGTTTTTCACCTTTGGAATCTGCAGGTTGGCAGCGCGTTTCAAAATCTTTCCACGCTTGTGAAGTTGCTTCTGATCGGTGTGCTCATCGCTGCTGGGTTCTTTTTTCAATCAAAGCAACCGATCAGTTTTCTGCCTGTGTCCGGCGATACATCCTCGATCTTCAGCGGTGCCTTCGCGGTGGCGCTGGTTTATGTAATGTATTCCTACTCGGGCTGGAACGCGGCAGCTTACATCACCGGCGAAGTGAAGAGGCCGGAAAAGAATGTTCCCCGATCACTCTTGGGCGGGACGAGCATCGTGATCGTAATTTACGTGCTGCTCAATGCCATCTTCCTCGCCACAACGCCGATTGCAGAACTGAAGAGCCAACTCGAAGTGGCGTTGATCGCAGGCAAACATATTTTCGGCTCGACTGGTGGCCGCATCGTTGGCGCAGTCATTTGCCTCGGCCTGATTTCCTCAATCAGCTCAATGACGTGGATCGGGCCGAGGGTCAGCATGTCGATGGGCGAGGATCATTGGCTGCTTCGTTTGCTTGGCCGCAAGAATCGTGCTGGTGTTCCAACGAATGCGATTGTTCTGCAATTGCTGATCATAAATTTGCTTTTGCTGACACGAAGCTTCGAGCTCGTTCTTGTCTACATTCAGTTCAGTCTGCTGCTCTGCTCGCTGCTTGCGGTCGTTGGAGTCATCGTGCTCCGCTCGACTCAACCCACTTTGCCGCGCCCCTATCGGGTCTGGGCTTATCCGCTGCCGCCGCTTGTCTTCGCGGCAGTTACGATTTGGATGATGATTTACCTTTTGCGCTCTAACACCACGGAATCACTGGCTGCACTGGCGACAATGCTCGTCGGGTTCCTCCTGTACTTTTTCGCGGGAAAACGCCTGCGCCGACCGCAATGAATAAGAACTCTTTCAGAAAAACAGTCGCGACCGTTCTATTTTCGATCCTGGCAAGCGCGCTTAGCGTTTACGCACAAGAGAATCCGCAGATTCCACCAACTGCCCCTCCTGCGGTCGCTGGCCCTAACGATATCGCGCGCTTTCTCGCCGGAATGCCGGCATCGCCAAATTCGCCACTTGCCCCGCTCATGCGCGATCCGGCATGGCAGGAACATTCCGCATTTTTTGAGAAAGAGTTCACCAACCTCAACCTGCGCCAACTTCAAAAGCTGCACGCGTGGCAGGGCACTTATCTTCCAGAGACAACGCAACCGATTTCGGTCGCGTTCTATATGTTTAGTGGTCCCGATTTTCTCTACGTCGATCAATTTTTTCCGCGTGCCTCGGTGTACGTCCTTTGCGGGAAGGAATCGATGGGTCCGCCGCCGGATCCTCTGCGCGTCGCAAACCTCTCCGGCGCACTCGGAAACCTGGAGAACGCAATGAAGTCCTCGCTCGCGACGACCTACTTCATCACCAAAGACATGAAAGTCGATCTGCAGCAGCAGACCCTCAGTGGCGTATTGCCGATTCTCTACGCTTTCATCGCCCGCGCCGATAAATCGATCACCAGTGTGGCGTACGGTGCTCTGAACGGCAGCGGCGCTTTTCAGGAGAGCGCGCCGGGAAAGAGAGGCGGGAGCATTCCCGGAGTGCGGATCAACTATACCGACAACCAATCGGGCGATTCACAAACGATGTATTATTTCACCACCGACATTTCCGATGGCGGAATCAAATCCAATCCGGCGTTCTTGAAATTTTGCCAGCGATTTGGAACTGGCCCGAGTTTTCTCAAGTCTTCATCGTATCTGATGTTCGAGGAGGGTTTCGCCACGATCCGCAATTTCATTCTCGAACACAGCAACCGAATTGTACAGGACGACTCTGGAATTCCGCTGGCCTATTTCAATCCAGACAAGTGGAATCTGCGCTTGTTTGGCAATTATCTCGGACCTATCGAACTTTTCAAACAACACTATCAACCAAGACTGCAAGAGCTCTTCTCGCAAAGCAATCCGCCGCCGCTCGACTTCGGATTCGGTTATCGCTGGAACTATAAGGAAGCCAATTTGATGGTGGCAGAACGCAAGTGATGCGCGCTGGAAGAAATCGTTGAAACGTTAAAGTCTTGAAGTGTTGAAGCAGCAGAAGTCTTAATGCCTCCATCGCGTGATCGCTTCAACGAAGCCTCACTACTGAAATCTTCGGAACCAGGAATAGGGAAAAACGTCGCCCGGACAATCAGTAGGCCAGCGCGGCGGATTCATCTCGCGATGCGGCCGCACAGGAATCTCGCCCCTATCGATCTTGCCGCAGCGCTCTCGCAGGTAACGAATTAATTCTTCGCACGACTCAAGCTGTGCGCGTGTTGGCTGGTCGCGATTGAAGTCGCCTACCAGACAAATGCCGAGCGAAATGTTGTTCAGATAATCGCTATGCACATGACCGCCGTTGATTTGACGCCGCCAGCGATCCCCCACTTCTATCTGGCCATTCCCAGTCGATGTTCCGTTCCCGATCACGAAATGATAGGCTAGGCCGTTCTGCATCCGCCGGACGTGCCGATGGTAATAATCGAAGACGCGCGCGTTCCCCTGGCGCGTCCCGCTATTGTGCACAACGATGAATTGCCAGCGTCGCCGTTTGACTGGCGCGCGGCGGATCGCTTCGATCACCGGTCTTGTGAGATAGCGGTAACTGCTTTCACGACTCCGCGACCACGGCCAAAAACCTCTGCGCGGCGGCGGCGATGGAGGCGGTTCGAAGCCTTCGTCCTGCTCCAGGCCCGATTTCTCGATTACAACTTGGGCTCGCTCTTCCGCAGGACCAGCGCGTGGAATTTTTGATGCTGGCGATGCTGCTGGCGTCGGCACTGGAATTGCGTGCGACGGCGGTGGAGTCGGGATTTCGGATCGCTCTGCGGTTTTTTCTGAAGGCGTCGGCGTTTTTTTCGGTTTCGGCGTCTCTTTTTTCTTTGCGGTCGCTGTCGCTTTCGCCGCTTTTTTTTGCTCCGGCGAGGCTTGGTTCTTTTGCGATTTTTTCTTGGCGGGTCTTGATTTTGGCGCCGGACTCGGAGTTTTTTTCGATTTCCGCGAAGTGGCAATTGCCTCAGGCGTTTCGCTTGGTGTTGGCTTCGGAGTTGCTTCCTCTCGCTCGCCAGATTCTTTCGCCGACTTCACCTTATGAGGATGCGGCGATCCTTTGGGGATTGGCGAAGTTGCAGTTTCGTCCGCCGACTTTCCTGTTGCCGGTTTGGCTTTTGCAATCGGGCTGGGTGATTCTTCTGCTGTCGCAGAGGCCCCGGTTTTGTTCCTCGATTTTTCCGTTGCCAGCTTCGCTTTCGGAATCGGACTGGGCGATTTCTGCGGCGGAGGGGAATTAGCCCGCTTTTTCTTCGACTTGTCTGCTATCGCTTTGGCTTTCGCAATTGGACTCGGCGACTTCTTTGGCGCCACAGATGAGGCGGCCCGTGTTTCGTGTTGTGCCTTCCCAGATTCGTCGGGCTGGCTTTTTTCGTCATCGCTGACTTGGGCGCGAAGAAGACTGCCGACGATCGCACCGAGCGCGACTGCAGTTGCGAGCCAAAGGCGAAAGCGCACCACTGCGACGGAGCGTAACAGAGCACGCGATGCGATCAACCCCGAAACCAGACAGATTCCTCAGTACCTTCGGAGTCGTCGAGCTTTACCCAGCGCTAAAGCCCGGGGCAATTGCCGAAAACCGGACCACGGCGCGGCATTCGGAGTTCGGAATTAACCTCCGGGCGCGGCAGAAGCAGACGCGGGCGGCGTGCCCTCGTGCATCCGTGCGCGTTCGCGCCGGAGAATTGCATTCAATTTACCCCCGAGAAGCAACAGCAAACACGTCAAATACATCCAGGTGAGCAGCACGATGACGGACGCCAGCGCGAGATAAGTCGGGTTGTAGCGATCATATCTTGCGACATAGAACTGAAAGAGCTTCGTCGCGATAATCCAGCCGATGGAAAAGAAAATCGCACCCGGCAACGCCTGGCGGATTGTGAGATAATTTTCCGGTGTCAGCAGATAAAGCAGAAGTGCAAGAATGATCAGCGCCAATGCAGTGAACGGCAAATTTAACGCGGCAACCCATTCCTGTAGTGGGATGGGGAGCTGAAAATTGACTTCCGCGATTCCGGCGAGTGTTTCGCCGAAGACGATTGCGTTAAAGGAAAAAAGAATAAGGAGGCCGAACCAGAAGAGCATGAAAAAAGAAATGATGTATTTCGACCACCAATGTCGATCTTCGCGCACTCCATGCGTATGGCTGAGTGCCCGGGAAATCGTGGCGATAAAAACGGTCCCGAAATAAATGCCGAGGATGATCCCGGCGTTTGCCAACATCCCGCTCGACCCGGTTACCACCACACTGGCAACTGCTGTATCTAGAATATCCTGCACTTTCGGATCGGGCGGCATGAAACTTTTTAGGAGAAGGAACATTTGATGCAGCTTTGCCGGATCGGTGCCGAAAAGGCCGAGCAGATGCCAGAGGAAAAGCAGTCCGGGCGCGAGCGCAAAAAGGAGCAGATACGCCATCTGGGCAGCCAGGCCCGTCGTGGCATCAGTGGCGGTTTCCCAAACCAGGCGGCGCAAAACGCGCCAGATGAATCCGAGAAACTTCATCTCCGACCAGAGTTTACTTTGCCGGTCAAAAATATCCATTAAAGTTCGTTCTCTTCTCTTCCTCCTGCTTTTGCCTAACGAGTTGTGAAAAAAAGAATACTGATCCTTACCGCCAGCTTTGGAGAGGGTCACAACAGCGCCGCTCGCGGCGTTCGGGATGGGTTGATTCGTATGGCCCCGGCACAGACCGAAGTTGAATTGCGCGATCTGTTCGCCGAAGCCTACGGGCCGATCAACGAACTCGTGCGAAGGAGCTATCTCGCATTGATCAATTTCGCGCCACGCACTTGGGGAACCGTTTACCGCTGGCTGGACCGCAAGAAAGACCTCGACAAGAGTTTCCAGGGGTTCGCGCGGTTAAAGGATCATTTCGCACCCTTGCTCGACCGTTTCCGACCGGACGTCGTGGTTTCCTCATTTCCGGCCTATTCAAATGCACTCGAGCAAATCTTGGGGCCGAACAGATACTGCAAAAGCGTGGTCGTTGTCACCGATTCAATTACCGTCAACGCAGCCTGGTATCGCTGCCCCGCCGATTACTTCCTGGTTCCAAACGAACCGAGCGCCACTGTGCTGCGGACAGCGGGAGTCGTGTCGCAAAAAATCAAGACATTCGGATTTCCTGTGAGCCCAAAATTTGCAGATTTCACGCAAGATCGACAGTTGCCTTCCCACAATTCTGAGCGCCGCGTTCTGTACATGATTCATGCGGCCACGCGCGGCGCGCCGGAACTGGTGGAGCAGCTGGCGTACCTCGGCGTCGATCTTACGGTGACTATCGGGCGCGCCAAGGAACTCCAGCCGGCGATCGAGGCGGCAGCAGCCAATAGTAAGACGAAGATTGTCGGGTGGACGGACGAGCTCCCGCGCATGCTTCACGAGAGCCATTTGCTCATCGGAAAAGCTGGCGGCGCGACCGTGCAAGAGACGATTGCGGCTGGTTGCCCGATGATCATTAATCACGTCGTCTCCGGTCAGGAGGAAGGCAATGCCCGCCTGATCGTCGAAACGAACTCGGGCGTGATCGCGCATTCGCCAAAGGAAGTCGTCGCTCAAGTTCGGCGAGCATTTGCCGACGGCGCAAAACAATGGTGCGAATGGGCGGTGAACATCAGTCGTTTGAGCAGACCGCGAGCGTCGCTCGAAATCGCCGAATTCTTATTGTCGATCTGACGAGAAAATTTCCTCGCCGCCGACGAAGGTTTGCGACACTTCCAAATTTGGCGAAAGAATAACCAAATCTGCGTCTGCGCCCACGGACAGGCGACCTTTGGGTTTCAAACCGATGGCCCGGGCGGGATTTTTCGAGGCCATCGCGATGGCCTCGTGCAGCGGTAGATCGACATCGTGGACCATTGTTCGGACGAGATCGATCATTCGCGACGCACTGCCTGCCAGCGCTGAGCGGTCGGCGAGCAAACAAACGCTGCGTTCCACGATGCAATCTCTACCGAAGAGCGAAAATCGAGAGCCATCGGGCAAACCCGCGCCAGCAGTTGCGTCGGTCACAAGACAAATGCCACCCGCGCCTTTCGCGCGATACAACATTTTCATCAACGTCGCGGAAACATGATGACCATCCGCAATCAGTTCGCAACTGATCTGCGGCTCGCCTAACGCAAACTCGAGCAAACCGCCAACGCGATAGACTCCGCGGCGGCGCGCCGATGACATACAATTAAATGTGTGTGTCACGCTGCGCATACCGCGCTCGAACGCGCTGCGGGCATCCTTATCCCATGCATCGCTATGACCGCCGCTCACACTGATTCCGCGCTCGTAAAAAATTTCGATCGCTTCGAGCGCGCCCGGCAACTCCGGTGCAATCGTTACGCGCTTGATCATATCGGCATGTTCGAGCAACTGCTGCACGGCAGCCGGTAACGGGTCCTGAATCAATTCCGCGCATTGCGCCCCGCATTTTGCTTTC
>QHOM01000195.1:0-10060 GCA_003218785.1 Verrucomicrobiota bacterium | reverse complement strand
CCGTTTCCTTCCGAATTGCGATAATTTTTCCTTCTTCCACAACGACTTCGAGGTCGTCGCGGATTCCATCTGGAAAAATCAAACGCGCGTTACTAAATATCATGTCTCTGCCGGGGCTATGGGCTGAGCAATCCGGCGTACCAATGCAGAAAAGTATCGCCAAAGAATATCCAGCTTACCGCGCCAAACGCCAGATAAGGGCCAAACGGTAGCTTTGCCGACCAAACACGCTTCCCCACAATGAGCGTGATCAAGCCGATAATTGAGCCAAGAAGCGATCCGGCGAAGAGACTGAACAATACCGCGCGCCATCCGAGAAATGCGCCACTCGCGGCGAGAAATTTCAAGTCACGGCGTCCCATCGCCTCGCGCGGGATCAGCAGGCCGCGGGCCACACCGGAAATTTGCATCACATCATCAAGCGCCAGCACGCGGCCTTCCACATCGACGCGGTCATAATGGAATTCCAACGTCGCGCTTCCATAAGTGTGATTGTCAATCTTCGCCTCATCGCACTGGAGCAATAGTCGATCTTTCTCGCGGGCGAAATGATCGCTCCACAAACTTTGTTCGCTGCCGATGACGAAATCGGCGTCGTCTTCACGTTTTGTCCATGTAAACGGCGTCGGCGTGTCGAAACGAATCCTCTTTCTTCCAAAAGCGATTTTGCCCGCTTCCAGAACGATCAAAAGAATCGCGTAGCCCAAAGCAGCCGCGAGCATGGAGCGGACGCCCGCGGCAAGCCGCGAATCCGTATCCATCAAGGTTGGGACTGTCACGCTGGCAAGGATGCCTGCGATTATCCCGCCGATGGTCACCCGGTCCGGAATAATGAAATGTTCGAAATCGATGAATGTTCCGACAATGAGGAACGAAACAAAAATCCAGTAGCCGATCGCCATTTGCCACGGGAAGGTTTGCCAGATCGCGAGGAACAGAAGTGCGGTAAGAAGCTCGACAGCGAAATAGCGAAAAGCGATTTTGCTCCCGCAATTTGCGCAACGACCGCGGAGCATGACCCAGCTGATCAACGGCAGATTTTGATGCCATGGAATCGGTTTCATGCAAGCCGGACAAAAAGAGCGGCGGGGCTTGTTAATCGAGAGATCGACAGGCAAACGATAGATACAGACGTTTAGAAACGAGCCGACCGCCGCGCCAAGAATAAAAGCGAACGCGCGGAAGATAAATTCGTAGACGGAATGGTCCACGCGATCAGGCGGCGATCGATTTAGAGCTGCGGCGTTCCATGAACCACGCAATCCAAATGCAGCTTTCGTAGAGCAGACACATGGGAAGTCCCATTGCTATCAAGGTCAAGATGTCCGGCGTCGGCGTGATAATCGTCGCCAGGATAAAGATGAGCACCATGGCGTAAGGCCGGGTGCGCGCCATGAATCTGTAAGTGATCAATCCGAAACGCACCAGGGCCAAAACCACGACTGGCAATTCGAAAGCGAGACCAAAACCGATCGTGAATCGCGTCGCAAAAGAATAATACTGCTGCACCGTCCAAGTGGGGGCCCAGCCGAGCGATTCGGTGTCGCGAAAGAAAAAGAGAATGGTTTTGGGTAGCAACCAGAAGTAGCAAACGAAGACGCCAAGAAGAAACAGCGCGAAGCTGACGAAAATCGCTGGGAGCAAAAAGCGCTTCTCCACTGCGGTAAGCGCGGGCAGAACGAATCCCGCGAGGAAATAGAGAAGGAGCGGAAAGGAGATAACGATTCCGGCATAGAATGCCAGATGAAAAGAGATCACGATTGAATCCGTGATGCCAAGCGCCTTGAGCGCACCGACCTGCGAACCGACGTCGCGCAACGGCGCCTGCATTAAGCCCACGAGTAGTGATCGGAACGCGAAGCAAATGATCATCGCGACAACGAGCGTGATCGCCATCTTCACGATGGTCCAGCGCAAGTCTTCGAGATGCTCGAGAAACGGCTTGGACGTTTCGCTATCCGGCAGCTCACGAAATTTGAAAATGTCTCTTAGCGCCATTGGCTCGATGATTGGTTTAGCGAGGTATTCGGCCGACCAGTGGGACAGCCCGCGAATCACGCGAATGAACACGAATAGATCAAAAGGGGAAATCGGAAAAGTGCATTTGATCTTTGCGCGCGCCGAATTTGGTCCGGCTACCGGATTCCCGAAAGGTTTCGGGCTTTTGCGCCGAGCTTCCGGGAAACGCCTTCCCTCAGTTGATTCGCGTCAATTCGCGTGATTCGCGGGCAGATAGAAAACGGGAGTGCCTCCTTAACGAGACAGAAGGTCACGCGCCGAGAGCCGCGCCCACATGCCAAGAGTATTGGCGTCGCGGATTTCGTTCTCGGCAATCATGCGACGAATTTTCGGAATGCTGAATGGGCGGCAATCCAGAATCGATTCCGATTCTTCGCGGACAAACATCGGACACGGAACAACCGCACGCGCCAGAAAAAAGTAACCGCGCTCATCCGTGAATCCAGGCGACGAGAAATAATCTCCAAGCGCGATGAGCTCGCCGTCGCTAGCCAGCTCATAGCCGGCCTCTTCGCGAAGTTCTCGCAATGCGACTGCTTTGACCTGTTCCTGGTCAGGTTCGAGCACGTTGTCGATCTGACCGGACGGCATTTCCCAAATCGCCTCGCGAATCGGCACGCGTTCCTGATGAATGAGGACAATCTTTCCCTCGCAAGTCATCGGCGCGATAATGACGGCTGCTTTACGATGTACCACCGTCCACTCCCGTGGTCGCGAATGCGACGGTGTTCGCACCTGATCGGTCACAACTTCAACATGCGCGTTAGCAAATTGCGGATCGCTCGAGACTGTTTCCCAGCCTTCGCCTTCGTGCACGAGATCGCTGCGCTTCACGCCGGAAGATTATGAAACCAGGGACGAAAAGCGAACGCTTTGGTGGAGGCGGTTTCCCGAACCGCCTAACGGCGGCGGCGTCAGCCGGACACCAGCCATCGTGGACCAGCCCATCTCTGCGGTTTCCGCAGACACCCTGAGCGCAACCGCCGCGCCTCGAATCATCGATCCGGCTCTATCCGTGAAATCCGCAGTTTAAATGATTTTTTCTTTTCCCAAAAAAATAGTATTGACACCGTCGGGGGGGGGAGGGCTGCAAGATCGGCCCCGCGCCAAGTTGGTTAACCCTAGAGCTCCACTCGACCCTCTTCCCGCAGGGCACCCGCGAGCGAATGGTTCGCTCGCACAACTGAAAGTATTTCCTATGAAAATCTATCTGAAAAAGTTCCTATTGGGCCAAGTAATCTTAATATTTGCGCTCGCATGTTTTGCGCTTTTTTCGACGGCTCGAGCCGTTACT
Organism: Verrucomicrobiota bacterium; assembly: GCA_003218785.1. Lineage (GTDB taxonomy): Bacteria > Verrucomicrobiota > Verrucomicrobiia > Chthoniobacterales > UBA10450 > Udaeobacter. The sequence continues at coordinate 6,747 of QHOM01000195.1, read as the reverse complement.
CCGGCACCGGACGGAGGCTATCCCGGCGGCAACACTGCTGAGGGAAAAAATGCTCTCTTTAGCCTCACAACTGGCCCCTTCAACACGGCTATCGGTAATAGTGCGCTGTACAGCAACACCACCGCCCCCGGCAACACTGCCACCGGATTTCACGCGCTCCTCAGCACCACGACCGGCGAGGGGCTCAACACCGCCACCGGCTATATCGTGCTCTACAGCAACACAACCGGTCACCGCAACACAGCGACTGGGCAGCAATCCATGTTTTCCAACACAACCGGGGCGCGCAATACGGCGACTGGGATGTCTGCGCTCTTTGACAATACAACCGGCAACTTAAACACGGCCTTTGGATGGACTGCGCTCGATAACAACCAAACTGGTAGCTTGAACACTGCTCTGGGCTTCGGTGCCGGTTACTTTCTAGAGGGCGATAACAATATCGATATCGGAACTGGTGGTGATCCTGCCGATTCCAACACTATTCGTATCGGCACCGTGGTCGAGTACACGGACCCCGACCCGCCAAATGAGGTGCACCCCGTCCACACGGCCACCTATATCGCGGGCATCAGTGGTCAGACCGCTTCTGGCGGAGTTGCAGTTTACATCAATTCGGACGGCAAGCTTGGCACGCTCACGTCTTCGGCACGATTCAAGACTGAAATTAAACCGATGGACGAATCGAGCGAAGCAATCCTCGCGCTCAAGCCGGTCACCTTCCACTATAAGCATGAGATCGATCCAAAGGGCATCCCATAATTTGGTCTTGTGGCCGAGGAGGTGGAAAAGGTCAATCCCGATCTGGTGGCTCGCGATGCAGAGGGAAAGGTTTACACCGTGCGCTACGAGGCGGTGAACGCGATGTTGCTCAACGAGTTTCTCAAAGAGCACCGGACAGTTCAGGAACAACAGAAAGAAATCGATGCCCTCAGAGCGGAGCTAAAAGACCAACGGGCGCTCATTCAAAAGGTGAACGATAAAGTGGAACTGAACAGACCTGCACCGCAAACGGTCGTCAATGATCAGTAGTGCTGCGATGAGGTAGGGGCGGTTGGTTGCGCTCTTCTCCCGAAGGTGCTGACCGGCTTCCCATCGTCGGCTTGACCGCCTAGCCAAACTCGTCGCGCGAGTTTGTCTTCAGTGAACCGCCTGGGCGATTGAGGTCAATCGCGCCGGTAGTGCATCATTTTGAATGAAATTCTATTGTTTATTGCCTACGGATGCATTTAGATGGCCCGCGTGGCGGCCAAACGCGCTAGGGTCACCTGGGCTCAAGCATTCCGCGATCTCGGACTTCGCATTCTCAGCACTGGTCGCTTTGCTCCGCTATTCGCGTTCATTCTGCTTTTTACCGCCATACTCAAAGCGCCAAACGACAAAATTCCCTCAATCATCGATACGTTGGTCACACAGCCACTTGTTTGGTGTTTCATGGGCTGGATTACCGCTGGGATTTTGCTCATCGCCGCTGTTGTTTTCTTCTTTATGATGCGTAGGATGTATCTTAATGAGATTGACAGGCTCAAGCGAGAAAGAGACGAGTTGCAGGAAAAACTAACACAGCAGACAGTTCAGCACTCCCGATTCAGAGGAGGACAAACATGAGTAGTGCAATATACCTGTTGGGACTTGGTTTTGCCGTGTATGTCGCTTTTAGCATATTTTACAATTACGCTGCTCGTCCAATGCTCTGTGATCGAGGTCGATTTAAGATTTTTGCGCTTCGAGACAAGCTAAGGAGGCTCGCTATTGATGGGCAAATTTCCGCGTCATCATTCGAGTACAAATATTTAGAGGCACTTCTCTGTCGCTTAGTCGAGAAATGTGTGTGGTTTTCTTGGAGTAGCCTATTTGAGTTTCTGTGGCGCAATAAGGATGCCGAATTATCTCCCGACGCAGTTAGATTTGAGAGAGAAGCCAGTGACACTGTTAAGGATATTTACTTCACAGCCGTCATGGAAATGATGCAAGTTATGTGCACAAATTCGCCGATCTGGACGCTGCTTTTGACAGTCATTTTTGGCATTGGTGATCTTTTTGGGTGGGCTACAAAGCAATGGTTGGACCTTAAGGCCAAGATATTTCTTGAAGAAGCCGTGCCTGAGACAGTTATTCTTGCGACCTGAAAAGTTTTAGCCGATCAGGGCAATCAATTCGTCAATCCCCCAGACGTGATCTGTCAGTCCGCCTTCCCATCGCCGGCGTGACCGCTTAGCCAAACTCGTCCCCCGACTTTTGTCTTCACTGAACTGCCCGCGGGTGATTGAGGTCAATCGCCCTTACCCAGATCCGAGCGCCACCGCTTGATTTGCGCTGCGATATTTTCAGGCGACGGAGCGCCGACGGCGCGGCGTCCTGACAGTGAACGGCGAATGTCGAAAACGTTCGCAACATCGGCGTCGAACAATGGCGAGAGCTTTTTCATTTCCCCAAGCGGCACTTGATTCAACAGACGCCGCTTGGTCACGCACTGCGTGACGAGCTTTCCGATAATTTCGTGAGCCTCACGAAAAGGCATTCCCTTCTTCACCAAGTACTCCGCCAGATCGGTCGCGAGAAGATTCGGATCGCTTGCGGCGGTTTCCATGCGGTCACGATTGACTTTCAGTTCAGGCAGCATCGCCGTGAAAACTTCCAGTGCGGTCTTAATCGTATCGACGGAATCGAAGAGCGGTTCTTTATCTTCTTGCATGTCGCGATTGTACGATGAGGGAAGGGCTTTCATCGTCGTCAAGATCGACATCAGATTTCCATAAAGCCGGCCCGTCTTGCCGCGGGTCAGCTCGGCCATGTCCGGATTCCTTTTCTGCGGCATCAAACTGGAGCCGGTAGAAAATGCGTCGCTAAATTCCAGAAAACCGAATTCGCTCGTGCTCCAAATGATCAAGTCCTCGCTCAACCGAGACAGATGGAGACCGATCATCGCGAGACAAAAAAGGAATTCGCACACGAAATCCCGATCGCCAACCGTGTCGAGACTGTTCTGGCTCACGCGGGAAAAGCCGAGTTCGCGCGCGATACGTTCGCGATCGAGAACGATGGCGGATCCAGCGAGGGCGCCGGAGCCAAGTGGAAAAACATCCGTTCGAACCAGGCAATCACGAAGACGCTCTCCGTCGCGTTCAAAAGCTTCGATCTGGCCGAGCAAGTAATGCGAGAAAGTGATTGGCTGGGCACGCTGCAAATGTGTGTAGCCCGGCATGATAACATCGAGATGTTGTTCGGCGAGATTAAGCAACGCGATTTGCAGTTGACGAAGATGGGTAGTCGCCTCGCGGCCCTCCGTTTTCACATAAAGCCGAAGATCGAGCGCGATCTGATCGTTTCGGCTGCGCGCGGTGTGCAGCTTCCCGCCCGCGACGCCGATCCGTTTCACGAGCGCAGCTTCGATATTCATGTGCACGTCTTCGAGCGATCGTTCCCATTCGAATTTACCGGATTCGATCTCCTTTTCGATTGCGCGCAATTCGTTCTCGATCCTTCGTTGCTCTTCGGCGGTTATGATTCCTCCCTGGGCGAGCGCTGCGGCGTGCGCGATCGATCCCGCAATGTCATATCGGTACAGCCGCCAATCGAACGAAACGGATTCGCTGTAGCGTTGCGCTAAGGCCGCAGCCGGTTTTTTGAATCTTCCTTTTCGCATTGTTTCTTAACCACGAATGGACACGAATTGGCACGACTTCATAAGACAATCCGCTCCCACTCCAACTTGCGGTGCTTAAAATTAAGAATCACACCGACGCGCAAGGCCGTAATTCGCAGATCATTTAACATCAAGCCCCGCTCGTGATCAGTAATCCGGTCAACCACCTTTGTGTCCACGACAATAGAATCGAAAGCGAGGTCCGGGACGAAGAGGCGAACTTTCTGGCTTTTGTAGAGAACGTCGAACGGAGGCTGTTGCCGGAATGGAATTTTTCGCAGTCCAAACTCCACGACCAACGCATTCTCGTATGGCTTCTCAACTATTCCGTGACCAAGGGTGTTCAGGACCTCGATTGCGCAGCCAACAATTTGAAAGACCTCCTCTTTGGCCGAAGCTTCTCATCGTTTGTGTCCATTGGTGTCTATTCATGGTTAATCCTTTGCTGCCGCTTGTGGGCGGCTTTCACCCGACGGACGCGGTGCGCGTTACGATCGCAGAGACGTATTTCGCATCCTTCAGAGGAAATTTTCGTACTTCGACCGTGACTTTCTGTGTAGGAAAAATTTTCAGCAAATGCTTTGCGAGTCCATCCGCCAATGTTTCAATCAGATTAAAAGACTGACTGCGTACAAACTGCTTGGTCTCGTCCGCAACGGCGGAATAATTGACTGTGTTCTGGATTTTGTCTGCCAGGTCGCGTGCTTCGTGAGATGGCCAGAGGGAAATACTCACAGTTAGTCGCTGCAGGGCGGCACGCTCTTCTTCTGGAACTCCGACGCGAGCGGAAACCTCGAGCTGTTCGATGTGAATCCGATCGGAGAAAGGGTTTGGCTCGTTTGGCATCCGGCAAGATTACTACGCCGCCGAACAGGGCAACACACGTTTCGCCTACGGCGAGCTTGCGTTACCTTGACGTGATGAGCCGCGCGTTGAGGTTGATTGCGTAATGAAAACGGTCTGGCGCGTTTTTGCTTATTTAAAGCGTTACCCGTGGATCGCCGCGGGGACGTTGAGCTGTGCAATCTTAAGCACGCTGATGGTGATCGTGTTCCCGGGCGTGACGAAACGGATCGTCGATGATGTGGTGCGGGCGAATCGGCCGGACAAATTGCTGCTGCTGATTTTCGTAGCAGCGGCCGCATTTCTTCTTCAACACGCATTCAACGCGCTGCGGATCGTTTTGAACAACACGTTCGAGCAAAAAGTCATCTTCGATCTGCGGAGCGATCTTTATTCGCACATTCAGTTGCTGCCGCTTCGCTGGTTCGACAACCGCGCCACCGGCGACTTGATGACACGCGTGATCGAGGACGTGAACTCCGTCGAGCGCGTACTGATTGATGGAATCGAGCAAGGCGTGGTGGCGGTTCTACAGATCGTGATCGTGATGGCAGTGATGTTTTATTTGAATCCAAAGCTCGCGCTCCTTGCGTTGGCGCCGTTTCCGTTGCTCATCGCGGGCGCGCTCACTTACACGCTGACAGCACACCGCCGCTATCGTCTGCAACGCCGAGCGGCGTCGGCCATGAACGCGCTTCTGCACGATAATCTTTCCGGGGTTCGTCAGATTAAAAGTTTCGTGCGCGAAAAAGGAGAACACGCGCGTTTCAATCGGGTGAGCGATCAGTTGCGGCAGGCCACGCTTGTGGTGATGCGGGTTTGGGCGATCTACAGCCCGTCGATGTCGATGTTTGAGGCATTCGGCGCAGTGCTCGTGCTTGGGTTTGGTAGTCATGCCGTTTTGACAGGCGCAATGCAGATCGGCGATCTGGTCGCGCTCCTGATGTTGACGGCATTTCTATACGACCCAATCAGCCGGTTGCATCAGCTCAATCAACTTGTGCAAGCCGGACGCGCCGCGGGCGAACGGGTCTTTGAGATTCTCGATCAACCAATCGAACCGGGATGGATCGAGAAGAAGAGGATTTCAGGACCAATCGCTGGCGACATTCGCTATGAAGAGGTGAGCTTCAGTTATGCAGAGGGACTTCCCGCGCTGAATGGCGTTTCTTTTCATGCGCCGCCGGGCGCGACTGTCGCGTTAGTCGGCGCGACGGGCGCCGGCAAATCGACCTTGGTGAGTCTGCTCGTGCGCTTTTACGAATTTGGCAGAGGTGAAATTTATGTTGATGGAAGGCGGATCGGCGAATACGCGCTGCGCAGCCTGCGCGAAGCGATTGGGGTGGTAACGCAGGAAAGTTTCTTATTCAACGGCTCGATTCGTGAAAATCTTTTGATCGGAAAGCCGGATGCGAGCGATGCTGAATTATGGCGGGCCGTGGACGCCGCCAATGCGCGGGCATTCATCGAGCGATTGCCAACTGGTTTGGAAAGCATCGTCGGCGAGCGCGGCGTGAAGTTGAGCGTAGGCGAGAAACAGCGGTTATCGATCGCGCGCGCGCTGCTGAAGGATCCGCCGATTTTGATTCTCGACGAAGCGACGGCCAGCGTGGACACCGCCACGGAGCGGCTGATTCAAGAAGCCCTCGAACGCCTGATGTTTCACCGCACATCCATCGTCATCGCTCATCGGCTCTCAACGATCGTGCACGCGGATCAAATTCTCGTCCTCGATCACGGCCGAATTATCGAGCGTGGCACGCATGGCGAATTGATCGTCTTCGGCGGAAAATATGCGCGGCTGTGCCGGCAGAGTTTACTTGAAGCTTCGGCGCAACCTGAACTGGAAACGCCCGCAGAAATAGGAACTTTGCCAATTCTTGCTCCCGACGAGCAATTGCCTGTCTAATTCACGGATTCGGAGGCCGCGGCCCATCACTCAGTTGGCGGCGAAGCAGAAGGCGCGGGCGAAGGAGAACTTGGAATGACGATCGTTTGTCCAGCCTGCAATTTACGACCATCTTCGATATTATTGGCCTTTTGCAGTTCGTCCACGCTTACCTTGTACATTTTGGCGATGGAGGTAAGCGTCTCACCGCGTGCGACTGTATGCGTATTCCCGCTCACCGGGGAGGACGGAGATCCCCCCGAAGCACCGCCCGTCGGCGCTAACGGCGTGCTTTCTCCAATGATTACGCCCGGGCGAATGTGCGAAACCTGCTGCTCGAGTTTGAGGATTTGTTGGGAGAGAGCGTCGA